>JAAUOQ010000003.1 GCA_012034795.1 Leptolyngbyaceae cyanobacterium CRU_2_3 | reverse complement strand
AAAATTAGAAAAATCTCAGCCTAAAGTCTCAAACTTTGGGCTATTTTTTAAGATTTTTGTAAACTAATTTTCTAAAGAAATTGAGTGGACACTCAGTTTTTTATCAAAAATGTAAATAAATATCTCTTTATTTTATCAAATTGTGTCAGTTATCTGCTCAACTGCCCATCTGTTAAGGGTTTTCTGGTACAACCACTCATGTAAGACCCTTACTAGATCTGTTGGAAATCGTTTTTTTGATTACAACTTGGTCAGCTTTGTCAACCTCTGCGACGCAGCTTGCCGACGGATTTTCGTAACGATTTTCTGACATCTATTTAGTCCATTGCTCAACGCCTTAACCATAAGGAGCCATACTGCATGTTCACTCACGTCAAGCCCACGGTCAGACACATTGCACCCGACAACCTCCAGGGGCGATCGCTGATTAAGGTGGTCTATGTCGTGTTAGAGCCGCAATACCAAAGCGCTCTGTCAGCGGCAGTTCGTTCAATCAACGACAATAGTCCTAACCTTGCCATTGAAATCAGCGGTTATTTGTTAGAGGAACTGCGTAGCTCTGAAAACTATGAAGCCCTGCAACGAGATGTAGCAGAAGCCAATATTTCATTGCCTCTCTCATTTTTATTGAAGAACTGGCAGATAAAGTTGTAGCTGCGGTAGAGCCGCATCGCGATCGTCTGGATGTCGCTGTTGTCTTTCCCTCAATGCCCCAGGTGATGCGCCTCAATAAAATGGGCAGCTTCTCGATGGCGCAATTAGGACAGTCTAAAAGTGCGATCGCCCAATTCATGCGGAAGCGAAAAGAAAAATCGGGTTCGGGCTTCCAAGATGGCATGCTGAAACTGCTACAAACTTTGCCCAAGGTATTGAAATATCTACCGTTGGATAAGGCGCAGGATGCCCGCAACTTTATGTTGAGTTTCCAATATTGGCTCGGTGGGTCCTCCGAGAATCTGGAAAACTTTTTGCTGATGCTGGCTGATAAATATGTCGGTATTAAAGCTGGTAACTCAGATAGTACCTCGCCCCTCAAGTATCAAGATCCGGTGACTTATCCCGATATGGGGATTTGGCATCCGTTAGCACCGCAGATGTTTGAGGATTTGAAAGAGTACTTCAACTGGCACACTTCTCGTCAAGACATTTCCTCAGATTTGAAAGATCCGCTGGCTCCGACAGTAGGTCTGGTGTTGCAACGTACCCATCTCGTGACGGGGGATGACGCTCACTATGTGGCGATGGTGCAAGAGTTGGAATGCATGGGCGCACGAGTGATTCCGGTGTTTGCAGGGGGTCTAGATTTTGCCAAACCTGTGGAAGCATTTTTCCATGACCCAATCCATAAAGACCAGACGATCGTGGATGTGGTTGTCTCGCTTACAGGATTTGCCCTTGTGGGAGGGCCAGCCCGACAAGACCATCCCAAAGCTATTGATGCCTTGAAACGGCTGAATCGCCCCTATATGGTGGCGTTGCCCTTGGTATTCCAAACCACTGAAGAATGGCAAGACAGCGATCTTGGTTTGCACCCGATCCAGGTGGCCCTACAAATTGCCATTCCAGAACTGGATGGGGCAATTGAGCCAATTATTCTATCCGGCCGGGATGGTGCAACGGGAAAAGCGATCGCCCTACAAGACCGCATTGAAGCGATCGCTCAGCGTTCCCTGAAATGGGCCAACCTGCGCCGCAAGCCTAAAATCCACAAGAAAGTGGCGATCACGGTCTTTAGCTTTCCGCCCGATAAAGGCAATGTTGGCACTGCTGCCTATTTAGATGTGTTTGGTTCCATGTACGAACTGCTACACGCTCTCAAAAACAATGGCTACGATGTGCAGGGCGTACCAGATTCTGCGGAAGCCCTGATGCAGGAAGTGATTCACGATATTCAGGCTCAGTACAACAGCCCCGAATTGAACGTTGCCTACCGGATGTCGGTGCCAGAATATGAGCGTCTGACGCCTTACTACAAGCGGTTGGAAGAATCTTGGGGCGAGGCTCCCGGACATCTCAACACAGATGGACAAAATTTGCTGGTGTTTGGTAAGCATTTTGGCAATGTGTTTATCGGCATTCAGCCGACCTTTGGCTATGAAGGCGACCCCATGCGCTTGTTGTTCTCTCGCTCTGCCAGTCCACACCACGGGTTTGCAGCTTATTACACCTACCTAGAGCATGTTTGGCAAGCCGATGCTGTCCTGCACTTCGGCACTCACGGGTCTCTGGAGTTTATGCCAGGTAAACAAATGGGCATGTCCAATGAGTGCTATCCCGATAGCCTGATTGGGATGATTCCCAACCTTTACTACTATGCAGCCAATAATCCATCTGAAGCGACGATCGCCAAACGCCGCAGCTATGCTTCAACCATTAGCTACCTCACACCCCCTGCTGAGAACGCCGGACTGTATAAGGGCTTAAAGGAACTGAGTGAACTAATTGCCTCCTACCAAACCCTGAAAGAGTCTGGCCGGGCTACGCCTATCATCAATGCCATTGCCGATAAATGCCGTCTGGTCAACTTGGACAAGGATATTGACCTGCCAGAAGCAGGGGCAACCCTGACCTCAGAGGAGCGCGATGCACTGGTAGGCAAAGTCTACATCAAGCTAATGGAAATTGAATCGCGGTTGTTGCCCTGTGGCTTGCATGTAATTGGCAAAGCTCCTACGGCAGAAGAGGCGATCGCCACTCTGGTGAATATCGCTAGCCTCGATCGCCCCGAAGAAGGCATCTTCAGCCTGCTGCGGATTATTGCCAACAGCTTGGGGCGAGATATTGATCAGCTCTACAAAACGAGCGATCGCGGTGTGCTCGAAGATGTACAACTCTTGTTTGAGATTAACCAGGCGGTGAGAACAGCTATCACAGCAATGGTACAGGAGCAAATTGACGCGGATGGACGAGTCTCCAAAGTCACCAAACTCAATTTCTTCAATCTGGGCAAAAAGGCACCCTGGCTAGAGGCCCTGCATCAGGCAGGCTATCCCAAGGTGGATGCGGAAGCCATTAAGCCGTTGTTTGAATATCTAGAATTCTGCCTCAAGCAAATTACCGCAGATAACGAGCTAGGCGCAATGATCAAGGCACTAGAGGGTGAATATGTCCTGCCCGGCCCTGGCGGCGACCCAATTCGTAATCCCGATGTGCTGCCTACGGGTAAAAATATTCACGCCCTTGATCCACAGTCGATCCCCACCACGGCCGCAGTTCAAGCGGCTCAGATTGTGGTCGATCGCCTGCTGGCTCGTCAGCGCCAAGAAAATGGTGGACACTATCCTGAGACGGTTGCCTTTGTGCTGTGGGGAACGGATAACATCAAGACCTACGGAGAATCGCTGGCGCAAGTCATGCTATTAGTAGGTGTGCGCCCCGTCCCCGATGCGCTGGGTCGGGTCAACAAGCTAGAACTCATCTCTCTCGAAGAGTTGGGGCGTCCCCGTATTGATGTGGTGGTGAACTGTTCAGGAGTCTTCCGTGATTTGTTCATCAACCAAATGAATTTGCTCGATCGCGCCATCAAAATGGCAGCCGAGTCGGATGAGCCAATTGAGATGAACTTTGTCCGCAAACATGCGATCAAGCAAGCCGCAGACATGGGCATTAATTTGCGACAGGCAGCGACCCGTGTCTTCTCCAATGCATCAGGTTCCTATGCAGCCAATGTTAACCTGGCCGTTGAAAACAGCACCTGGGAGACAGAGGCAGAGCTTCAGGACATGTATCTGGCGCGGAAGTCCTTTGCTTTTAACGCTGACAATCCTGGCATGATGGATCAGTCGCGTCAGATCTTTGAGTCGGCGTTGAAGACAGTGGATGTGACTTTCCAAAATCTGGACTCGGCTGAGATTTCCCTCACTGATGTGTCGCACTACTTTGACTCTGACCCCACCAAAGTGGTGTCTAAGCTACGAGATGACGGCACCACGCCCACCTCTTTCATCGCTGACACAACCACTGCCAACGCTCAGGTGCGATCGCTCTCAGAAACAGTGCGTCTGGATGCTCGCACCAAGCTACTCAATCCCAATGGTATGAAGGGATGCTGTCTCACGGCTATGAAGGCGTGCGGGAACTCTCGAAGCGGTTGGTGAATACGATGGGCTGGTCAGCAACCGCTGGAGCCGTGGATAACTGGATCTATGAAGATGCCAATACAACGTTTATTCAGGACAAAGCCATGCGCGATCGCCTGATGAACCTCAACCCCCACTCTTTCCGCAAGGTGGTGAGCACCCTTTTGGAGGTGAACGGTCGGGGTTACTGGGAAACCAGCGAAGAAAATTTAGATCTACTGCGCGAACTGTATCAGGAAGTGGAAGATCGGATTGAGGGAGTTGAATAGTTTTTGAAAAATCGTGAAAAGACTGTGAAAATGCTGTAAGTCTCTCTGTGAGATGGTTACAGACTTATTTAATCCTCTTTTGCTCTATCACCCGATCAGGGTAATTCTAAAAGGTGAAGTCCATAGAGGCGAATTCAACGTACATTATTAGAAGATAAGTGACGTTCATTGATTCGACCTGGCAGGGGGCTGCCGGGTCTTTTATTTTTAAAATTTACTCTTCTGTGAATTTGTAATGTATCCGTCCTATTTTCATAGATTTAAAACCCAAATCGGGCAGATACTTTTTGAGAGTTGCCCGGAGATCAACTCTCAAAAAGTATCTGCCCGATAGCCGATTCAAATTGGTATTATAAAGTTTTTTTATGAAGATTCATTAGATCCGCTATTACCCGTCTAGCCGATTCTAAAGATCTGACAGGACAATCAAGTTACATCTCTTAGGAGGCAACTCTCCCTCAGAGGTTCTACCCATTGCCCATATCGTTGCCCCCATTGCATGAGGAGCTAGATTTTGCCAGCCAATCTGGGGATCTTCTTGATCAATATTGTCATGAGCGCGATCGCCTTACTCTTGCTGATACCGATCGCTGTGCTATTTATCGAGTGCATGACTGCCCTGTTACCCAGTCGTCCGCTCGCCAAGGGCAGTCTTTTGCGTCCCAAAACTGCGATTTTGGTTCCGGCTCACAACGAAGCCATCAGCATTCGACCGATTTTAGAAGGGCTAATGGCGCAGTTAACCGAGGGCGATCGCCTTGTGGTGATTGCGGACAACTGTACCGATGAAACCGCAGAGATCGCCCGCTTGGCTGGAGCCACCGTAATTGAACGACAAGATGCCCACCATCGAGGCAAAGGCTATGCTCTCGACTACGGCATGACTTATTTGTCCACTGATCCACCGGAGATCGTCATCATCGTAGACGCCGATTGCGTCGTGCAGCCCGGTAGCCTGGCTAAGATTGCCGAGCAGGCGATCGCCACTCACCGTCCTGTCCAAGCCCTTTATTTAATGGAGCGCCCAGCCCAGCCACAACCCAAAGATGCCGTTTCAGCCCTGGCCTTCCTAGTCAAGAATTGGGTACGCCCTAGTGGACTGGCTCGTTTGGGTTTCCCCTGTTTGCTGACGGGAACAGGCATGGCATTTCCCTGGCATGTTCTGCGAGATATGAAGCTGGCCAGCGGCAATATTGTCGAAGATATGCAGCTTGGGCTGGATTTAGCGATCGCTGGACAGCCGCCCCTGTTTTGTGGGGATGCTAGAGTTACAGGGCTGCTACCTCAGCAAGACAAAGCAGCTAAGAGCCAGCGAACTCGCTGGGAACATGGGCATTTGCAAACACTCAGAACTCAAGTTCCTCGCTTACTGAAACAAGCCACCCAGCAGCAAAGACTAGATTTATTGGCGATCGCCCTGGATTTGGCTGTTCCGCCGCTCTCTCTTTTGGTCATGCTGTGGCTAGCTGTATTCAGTGCAGCTTTGCTAGGGGGTATGTTAGGAATAGCTTGGCTGCCTATGCAAATATTGGCGATCGAAGGTGGATTGCTGTTAGCAGCAATTTTGGCAGCTTGGGCAAAATTTGGTCGCACCGACTTACCCGTTCAGACACTGCTGTCCATTCCTTTCTATGTGCTGTGGAAAATTCCCCTCTACTTCGCATTCTGGGTTCGCCCTCAGACGAAATGGGTACGAACCGATCGCGATCCTGTGAATGTCCCTAAACCCTAATTACCAGAGTTTATCGCCTTTACAACAAATAGAAACGATTGTAAAGACTGAATAAATGCTTGGGGGTGTCCCCTGTGATGTCTGCTAGAGATTGGCTAGGATATGCGGGGCTACGCTCAAATTTCCGAGTATCTACGTAAATTAATCCTGGTTTCTATGAATTGAGGCTTTTTCGGCTCCATCAAGAACTCAAACCGTTCTAATCAAAGGAATTATTGCCAGCAGGGATGTAGAGAGTATGAATTTATTGAACGTCAATTGAGAGTGAGAGGTTGCTATGAATATTCTCCCAACTGAAATTCCTGAAGTTCTAATTATTGAGCCTCGCGTCTTTTCAGATCATCGAGGCTTTTTCTACGAAAGTTTTAATGAGAAAGCTTTTATAGAAAAACGGGTATGGACAAAACGGGTGAAGGGGTTCGCTTTGTTCAAGATAACCAGTCCTGCTCGGCTCGCCATGTTTTAAGAGGCTTGCATTATCAGATTCAGCAGGCACAAGGCAAGCTAGTTCGTGTGGTTGCGGGATCTGTTTGGGATGTGGCAGTAGATTTGCGAAAGAGTTCTCCAACCTTTGGGCAGTGGGTCAGTTGCGAACTCAGTGCCGAGAACAAGCGCCAACTCTGGATCCCAGCAGGGTTTGCCCACGGATTTCTATCACTCTCGGATGGTGCAGAAGTCTTATACAAAACTACGGATTATTATGCTCCGATGCATGAGCGCTGTCTGCTTTGGAATGATCCAGATTTGGCGATCGCCTGGCCATTCACTGAAGAGCCGATTCTGACTGCTAAAGATCTGGCAGGTCTTCCTTTGCAAACGGCAGAGGTATTCGCCTGAGCAGCAACCGCTAACCCTATCCCCCTCGGTTAGTCTCAAACTTTAAAGGCTCAATTGCACCCCATAATGCCCGTCATTCTTGTAGATCAAATCCTCCAGATTAGGTGATTTAAACTGCTAAGGGAATCGAAATGAAGCATATCTTGCTGATAGGTGGAGCCGGACAAGTCGGGCAGGAATTGCAACAAACACTTGCCTCCGTCGCTCAAGTCACGAGTGTCTCCAGAGAAGAGTTGGACTTGACTGAACCCGATCGCATTCGTCAACTGATCCAAACAACTCAGCCTAGTCTAATTGTCAATGCAGCAGCCTACACGGCAGTAGATAAAGCCGAAACTGAAATCGATTTGGCTAAAGCCATCAATGCTGAAGCCCCAACAGTCATGGCAGAAACCGCCCAACAAATTGGGGCTAACCTCATCCATATTTCGACAGATTATGTCTTCGATGGCTGCAAAAATACGCCCTATACCGAACTAGATCGCCCCAACCCAATCAGTATCTATGGACAGTCCAAGCTGATCGGTGAAGAAGGGATTCAACGAGTAGCCGATCGCTCCCCACAGTTTCGCTATGCCATTCTCAGAACAGCTTGGGTATATGGCTCACGGGGTAAAGGTAATTTCGTTAAAACTATGTTGCGGCTAGGAGCCGATCGCGACTCAGTCCGAGTCGTAGCAGATCAGGTCGGAACGCCAACTTGGACTACCGATATTGCTGAGGCGATCGCCACCCTGTCTCCTCATTTTCTAGAGGCGGCCCCAAATGCGGCAGCA
The DNA here is from genome assembly GCA_012034795.1 of Leptolyngbyaceae cyanobacterium CRU_2_3. Taxonomy (GTDB): domain Bacteria; phylum Cyanobacteriota; class Cyanobacteriia; order Elainellales; family Elainellaceae; genus Drouetiella. The sequence continues at coordinate 25,661 of JAAUOQ010000003.1, read as the reverse complement.
CCTGATGCGATCGCCCCCAATGGGATCTATCACTTTACCAATAGCGGTATCACCAGTTGGTACGACTTCGCAGTTGCCATCTTTGAAGAAGCTGAAGCCCTAGGATTTCCGCTCAAGCTCAAGCAAGTTATTCCTATTACAACGGCTGAGTATCCTACCCCCACTCAGCGTCCTGCCTATTCGGCGCTCGCCTGTCAAAAGATATCGGCTGTCTTGCAAGCTCCGCCGCGCCATTGGCGGCAGAGCCTCCGTCCAATGCTCTCTGAACTTTATTCATTGACCCACTCATGAAAGCAATCATTCTCTCAGGCGGTCGAGGCACCCGTCTACGCCCACTGACTTATACCGGTGCCAAACAGTTGGTGCCAGTCGCTAACAAACCTATCCTTTGGTACGGCATTGAATCGATCTGTGAAGCTGGCATTACGGAGATCGGTATTATTATTAGCCCTGAAACGGGGGAAGAGGTCAAAGCTAAAACGGGGGATGGCAGCCTCTTCGGGGCAAAGATCACCTACATCTTGCAAGATCAACCTGCTGGTCTGGCCCATGCTGTTAAGATCGCCCAACCCTTCTTGGGAGATGCGCCCTTTGTCATGTACTTAGGCGACAACTTAGTCCAGAGCGAACTAACCCTGTTTTTAGAACAATTTGCCATCCATAGCCTGGATGCTTTGACGCTGCTCTGCCCAGTTCCTAACCCCAGTTCGTTTGGGGTGGCTGAAGTGGACGGAGCGGGTAAATTGCTCAGACTGGTCGAGAAGCCCAAGGTGCCGCCTTCTAACTTGGCGCTAGTCGGGATTTATATTTTCTCTCCGGTGATTCACGATGCGATCGCTTCTATCCAACCCTCCCCCAGAGGTGAACTGGAAATTACCGATGCCATCCAAGCGCTGATTAACTGGCAAAACCCGTAGAAGCTCGTCAAATTCGAGGCTGGTGGCTAGACACGGGTAAAAAAGACGATCTGCTGGAAGCAAACCGGGTGATTCTAGACACCTGCCTAGAATCGAATGTGGAAGGCGAGATCGATGAGCAGAGCCAAATTATTGGCAGGGTGCAAATTGGGGAAGGCTCCAAAGTCGTAAACTGCACGATTCGCGGTCCCGTCACCATTGGCAAGAACTGCCATCTAGAAAATTGCTTTATTGGGCCTTACAGCAGTGTGGCAGATCGGGTGACGCTGATCGAAGCTGACTTGGAACATAGCGTAATTTTGGAAGGCGCAAAGGTTGAAGGAATTCATCAACGCATTGTAGACAGTGTCATTGGGCAAAGAGCGCATTTAGAGGCAGCTTCTAGACGCCCTAAAGCCCTCCGATTCATGATTGGAGACGATTGCAAGATTGAGCTATCTTAAGGCAGCTCAGACCGGATGAATCATTGAATTTTCTGAAGTGAGCTAGAACCCTAATTGATATGCAACAGAGTGAATTAAGAGAACCACGACGGATTATTGTCACAGGCGGGGCAGGGTTCATCGGCTCCAATTTTGTACATCACTGGTGTAATCAGTACCCTGGCGATCGCCTCATTGTTTTAGATGCCCTCACCTATGCGGGCAATCGCCATAACTTGTCCAGCCTAGACGGACATACCAATCTACGGTTTGTCCAGGGAGATATTTGCGATCGCCTATTGATCGACGCGCTGCTTCAAGAAGAAGCGATCGATATGGTGGTTCACTTTGCCGCAGAATCCCATGTCGATCGCTCCATTTTAGGCCCAGGGGCGTTTGTCCAAACCAACGTTGTTGGCACCTTTACGCTGCTAGAAGCCTTCCGACAGCACTGGAATCAGGCAGGGCAGCCCACCAACTATCGGTTTCATCATGTCTCCACCGATGAGGTGTATGGCAGCCTTGGCCCCGATGATCCTGCGTTTAGCGAAACCACGCCCTATGCGCCCAACAGCCCTTATTCGGCGTCCAAGGCAGGCAGCGACCATCTCGTGCGTGCCTACTACCACACCTATGGGTTACCGACGCTGATGACCAATTGCTCGAATAATTATGGGCCTTATCACTTCCCCGAAAAGCTGATCCCACTCATGGGGATCAATATTCTCATGGGCAAGCCACTGCCCGTGTATGGCGATGGGCAAAATGTCCGGGATTGGCTGTATGTGGGAGATCATTGCAGCGCGATTGATGCGGTCATCCACCGAGGTACAGTCGGCGAAACCTACAATATTGGTGGCAATAACGAAGTCAAAAACATTGACCTGGTTCATTTGCTTTGTGACCTAATGGACGAACTCGCGCCAGCTTTGCCTGTGCGCCCGTCTCGTGATCTGATCACCTTTGTCAAAGATCGCCCAGGACACGATCGCCGCTATGCGATCGATGCAACCAAGATCAAAACTGAGTTGGGTTGGACTCCAGCCGTAACCGTCGAAGAAGGGTTGCGCCGTACCGTCCAATGGTATTTAACTCATCAAGATTGGTGGCAGCCCTTACTCTCTCAAGAATATCAAGAGTACTACCGCAAAGTGTATGCCTAAAGCTTGTATGCCTAAAGCTTGTACCTAAAGCTTGTGCTTCAAGTCTAGAGCTAAACTTTAGGCATAAGCCCCGATCTCTACCTGAGAGAGTGAGAAAGTTTGCTAGCAGGCGGTAATCTAGGATGTTGCAATTTTTTGGACTCTCAGGACGGCAAGGAATGATGCTCAAGGCGATCGCCTGGTTCAGTCTATTCTGCCTGACGTTGGCCTTGAGTTTGGCTTGTTCTCGGCTGGCTGTACTACCGCCTGCGCCAATCCAGGACAGTGGGGCAGGCGGATTAGATAGGTCTGGAGGTAAACTGGCGATCGGCACCAATCTCAACAGCGTGAACGATTGGTCCACAGAAGTGCCATTTTTAGATGCCTTTAAGAGTGCCCGCGTTTGGATTCCGCAATGCGTCAATGGTGAAACTGGATGCCGAGGGGAGTGGGACACCGGAGAAGTTGACAAACTCGATTTAGACGAACAGGGCTGGGTAAAATCTTTACCTGCACCCGCCGATGCGCCAGAGTATACGCGCGTCCGGACTATCCTGTTTGGCGGTAGCGGCAAATTTCCCGAAGGCAGATATGTCGTGCTGTATGACGGCGAAGGCACGATCGAATATGTCTATGATGCCACTAAAGACGAAGCGGCTTCTAAACCTGGCAGAGACGTGATTGATACTCACTTTGCCAATGATGGTGAAGGTATCCATTGATTATTACTGCCACCGATCCGCAAAAAACGGGTAACTACATCCGCAATATTCGAGTGGTGCCGATCGCCCATGAACAAACCTATCAAACTGAAATTTTTAATCCAGCCTTTATTCAAAAAACTCAAAAATTCAGTGCGCTGCGGTTCATGGATTGGATGAACACCAATGCCACAGAGCAAAGCGAGTGGAGTGATCGCCCCAAAGTCGAAGATTACTCCTACGCGATCGGCAAGGGTGTCCCTCTGGAAATCATGATTGAGTTGGCCAATCGGCTCGGTGCCGATCCCTGGTTCAATCTGTCCCATAAGGCAACCGATGATTACATCCGTAATTTTGCCCGTTTAGTCAAGCAGCGGCTTGAGCCTCATCTAAAAGCCTACGTTGAGCTTTCCAACGAAGTCTGGAATTGGTCATTTCCGCAGTCGCACTATGCCTTAGAGCAAGGAAAAGCCCGATGGGGCGATAAAGGCGATGCTTTTGTCCAGTGGTATGGGATGCGATCGGCTCAAATGGCAGATATTTGGAAAGCGGAGTTTGGAGCAGAAAAAAGTCGTGTAGTCGCAGTTTTGGCCACCCAAACCGCTTGGGAAGGCTTAGAAGGAGGAATCTTAGATTGCTCGTATTGGGTGGCTGAAGGAAATACCCCTTGCTATCAACATGGGGATGCCTATGCCGTGACTGGATATATTAGCGGCCAGCTAGGAGCACCGGAAAATGAGAAGGTGGTAGAGTCCTGGCTCCAAAGCACCGATGGCGGCTTTACTAAAGCTCTGGAACAACTGGGGGATAAAAGTCAGTTCGGCGGCAATGTTCAGGACATTTATGGGGGCTTTTTGTATCACGCGAAAGTGGCTCAGGAAAAAGGGCTAAGGCTAGTTTCCTACGAAGCGGGTCAACATATTGTGGGCAATCAAGGTAATGATAAGCTCACCCGCTTCTTTGTTGAGCTAAATCGCCGTCCAGAAATGCATACCCACTATATGAATTTGCTGAATAGCTGGAAGCAAGCGGGCGGAACTTTGTTAATGCATTTTTCGGATATTGCCGAACCGAGTAAATGGGGAAGTTGGGGGGCTTTAGAATATGTCGATCAGGCAGGCTCACCCAAATATGATGCACTGATGGATTTTATTGAGCAGAATAAATTGCGGTAAGTCGCCCGGCGTTGTGCCTCATCTATGACTGGCTTTGCGTTGCAGAAAAGTCTAGTAGATATAGCAATCGCAAATTATTTGCGGTGCTAATTCAAATTGGTATTATTTGTCAATCTTCTACAGTTGCTCTAGCTGTTGACTATCTAGTTGATCGTCTAACAGTTAAGGTTCTAATTATTTGACCTTTGAATCTGATCGGGAAACTTTACCTCGATTTTATTCAGCTACTTCTTCTGATTAATCTTCGATGAGTCTACTGATTTTTTTTTAAAACCTTTTGAGATCTGTTCCAAACTGTACGTAATGACACTGAGAGCTACGAGATTTGGCTGCAACTCTGCTGAGTTTAGTTGGAGACAGAACGTCTATATGTAATTGGCGGTATGCGATTGGCGATCGCCAATCGCAATGGTTCTACAAGAACAGCAGGATAGGATTATCAGAGGATAAAGGAGGATCATTTGTGAAGTTTTGACAATATATGAAGGTTTAAATATCGAGCTAAGCATTGATTGCTAAATCAGTTTCCATCGCCTGAATAATCTTTGGTTAAAGCTGAAATATTGCTCTCTCATCCATTGTTATTAACGAGTCACTCATCACGCTTTAACGTGACTCGAAACCCGACGATTTGCAAAACCTTGATATCTGGATTGTGCTTTTCTGAAAATTAACTAATGGGCAACCTATTCAGCAGTTAAAGACTGTTAATTGCTAAATAGCATACGTTGTAAAACGTCAGATCTGCCTTCCCAAAAAGCTTCTTCATTGGTTCAGATTTTGACTGCGAATGGTTTATCCAATTCGCTATGTTTCCAATTGAGAAAATTCTTCTACTTCATTCCTAGTAGCTATCGCTAACCCAATCTAAACAAGGATTCAATGATTTAGAAGTCATTTTTCTCAATAATCTTTCTTTTTCTGGTTAACCTTCCACTTTGAATTCTACGAGTATCAACCATGGCAAGTTCTGACATTTTGAGACTAACCGATGCTGTCAACGAGCAAAGTCTGCTCAAACTCTTCAGTACATCCATTGATGTCAGTAAAGGGGTATCGATTAGTTTTGACTTCTCCTCCTACGGCGGCACGGGTGGCGATGGGTTTGGATTACTGTTTATTGACGGTTCCCAGTCTCCCTCGCAAGCGGGTGGTTTTGGCGGTTCTTTGGGGTACGCTCCCAGAACTGATAAAAATACACCTGGTATTGCAGGAGGTTATCTGGGTGTCGGATTTGATGAATTTGGTAACTTTTCTACTGCTATAGAAGGACGTGTAGGCGGTAGCGGCTTTGCACCAGATGCCATCGCCGTGAGAGGGAGTCAGACCAATGGTTACAATTTCTTGGCTGGTACTGGGACACTGCCCGTCAGCCTAGACAATCCCGGATCACAAGCAACTGCTGCCAACTCTAAGCGTCGTGCACAAGTTGACCTAACGCCAACTGGTGATCTGAGTGTTCAAGTTGACTTAAACAACAATAATATTTTTGAGACTGGAGAAAAGCTAATTGCGCTCAACGTCATCGGTGCTGGAAATCTCGATAAGGATGGCAAGCTAGCTTTACCCAGCACACTGAAGTTTGGTTTTGCCGGTTCTACAGGTCTATTCAATAACATTCACGAGATTAGTAGCTTCAAGATCACCACGAGTGACGGCACGCCAGTAGTCGGTAGTTTGATGGTGCTCTCATAATTGGCAATGGCACTGGAGCACCTACAACAGGAACCGCAACCAATGATGTGATTGTGGGCGCGCCCGGTGGATCTGTAACCGGTGGCAAAGGAGCGATCGCTTCGTATTTGCTGGTACTTCTCAAGCTGCGGCTCTCAAATCCTCGACAGTTAAAAAGCTCTCTAAAGTGACTGATTTCAATTATGGGGAAGGCGATCGCTTCCAACTCGACTTTGACAACAATCTCAGCACTATCCAATTGCCCAAGGGTGTGTTTAATGCAGGCAAGCTCAAGGCTCGCAACCTGACAGAAGCGACTAAACTTGCCTATGCCGACAAAGATCAGAAAAAGCGAAACGCTCAAGCACTCAAGGCAAACGAAGCTGTTTTCTTTCGGTTGGGCAGCCGGACTTACGTGTCAGTCAACGACAACAAATCTGCCTTTTCCCCCAAGCTTGACTTAGTGGCGGATGTGACAGGTATGCAATACAAGTCAGGAGATCCCAAAAAAGGGGCGTTTGTCATCTGGAGATTACTTTGCTTAAGTGAGGACAAAGGCGATGGGCTAAGCCCATCGCTCGCCTAATGACCTTCGCCAACCAGTTCGACCCACTCGGCGGGGTTCACTTCTCTGGGATGAAGTAACCAACTTCGCTGCCAGGGCTGGGTGAGCGTTTTGACTAAAGGCGAAATGTCGCTAATTTCTCGTAAACCAGATTCATCTTGCAGCTTAATGCCACGCTGGTAGAGCGTGTAGCCCTTGCTCCAGGTGGTTCTGAGTCCTGCATAATATTCCGGCAGAAACCCAAATTGTGCGAGTTTCTGGTAAGTGGCTTGTAATAGTCGCTGTTGCCGATTAGCACAAGCTCTGTCACATCGAAGGCTTTTAGCAAGTCGCGATCGAGAAATCGACGACAGAGATCAGCCAACAGTGGATCGGCATGGTGACGCCAGCGTTGTAATGGTACACAAACACGCCATCATCTGCTTCTAGATACTGCTGTAGCGGCAATTGATTACAGTCTTGCTGGAGCCAAGCCGTAACGGTGTCATCAGCGGGCAATTGCCCTGCGGGGATCAGCGCTTTGGCTCGGCGAAAAGGCTTTTTCTAAGATCCAGGATGCCGTTAAATTTTTGGGGTGGTTATAGACCTGGGCATACATAAAATAGCGGACGATCAGGTAATGCTCAATCGCCGCCATCCCTTTTTTAGCAACGACTAATTGTTGCGTTAGGGGATCGTAGTCCATAGCCATCAGGATACGATCGAGATCCAATTTGCCGTAGGATGCCCCTGTAAAATAGCTGTCGCGCATCAAGTAGTCGAGCCGATCGCAGTCTAGCTGGCTGCTGACAAGTTGCCACACAAAGGGAATCGGATGACGCTTGTGATAGACCTGTTGGACTTGATTCAGCAAATCGGGACTAAACTGATCCAGCAAATTTCGTACTGGAGCAAATTCCAGCAAAATCCGCTCTGTCCAGTGCTCATGGTGGCTGTCAAACACCTCCTCACAGGTGTGGCTAAACGGGCCGTGCCCCAAATCATGCAACAATGCTGCACAGAGAACTACCGGACGGAAATATCGCAGTTCTAGGTATCTTTCGGCAATCCGATCAAAAGCCCGCCGAGCGATCGCCAGAACCCCTAGCGAATGAGTGAATCGCGAAGACTCTGCCCCATGAAACGTCAGACTAGCAGGGCCAAGCTGGCGAATTCGCCGCAACCGCTGGAACACAGGCGTATCAATCAGTTGGATGAGTAAGGCTTCGGTAGGATCACTGCGATCGAGGGTGATCGCCCCATGTAAGGGATCTTGATAGGTTCGTCCGGTACTAGGCTGCACCTGCTACCACTGCTTTGTGGGTCAGCACTTCTACTGCGGCTTGGTATTGGCGATCGGCAACTGTGGCAATTTCATCGCGCGTGATGACTTCCAGGGGCACGATAACATCAGGGACAATGCCTTGTCGGTTGATGTCATGATGGTTGGGGGTTTCATATTTGGCGATCGTCACAGCTAACCCAGAACCATCCGACAAATTAAACAGCGATTGAATCAAACCTTTGCCGAAAGTCCGTTCGCCAATCAGTTGCGCCCGGCCGTTATCCTGGAGCGCACCTGCCAAGATCTCGCTGGCGCTGGCTGTTCCTTGATTGACGAGAACGACCAGCGGATCGGTGGTAAGGGATTGCCCCTCTGCGGTAAAGCTATCTTGAATGCCATTACGGTTAACGGTGTAGACGACTGTACCCTCTGCCAACCAGAGCCGCGCAATTTCAATGCCAGATTGGAGTAGCCCACCTGGGTTACTTCGCAGATCTAAAACATAGGCATCTGCTCCCTGAGACTCTAGCCGTTTAATTGCACTGGATACTTCAGCACTAGCATTGGCATTGAACTGACTGAGGCGGATATAACCAATTTTTTGCTGATTATCCTCAACTCGCAGGTCAGCATAGACGGGATTGAGACTAATGCGATCGCGCACTAACAAAATATCTTGGGCTTTGTCCGCATCGGTTTCAGGAGCAATCGTCAGGGTCACTTTGCTGCCGCTAGGCCCTCGCATCCGCTCAGCAGCTTCGTCAAGAGTTAGCTTGGGGGTGGGATAACCGTTAATTTTGAGAATGCGATCGCGGGGCTTAATGCCTGCTTTCTCAGCCGGAGATCCTTCGATTGGAGCAATGACTCGCAGTTCTGTATTGGGATTGTCCTGGGTAATTTGTAACCCTACCCCTGTCAGTTCACCAGAGGTATTGGTTTGCAGACTACGGTATTGATCGGGCTTCAGTAGGCGAGTAAAGGGGTCGTCCAAGCTCATCAGCATTTTTTGAATGGCTGCATAGGCTTGCTCGCGATTGTTAATGGGCTGTTGCAAGGCTTTTTGCCTGACTAGCCACCAGTTCTGATGATTAAACGTGTCATCTACATAGGCGCGATCGACAATGCGCCAAACTTCGCTTAAAAGCCGCTGGTCTTCCGATAAGGCTAGCGCCGGAGAGCTGAGACAGCCTAGCGCCAAACTAACAGACAAGACAAGCAGCAGTGCAGACCTAAAAATCCGGTTCCTCATGATACCGATTTTAGAGTGAGTATTGATTCCTGGCTATAGGGTGAATGCAGAAAAAAAAGCAGCTTAATCTCTCGTAAGCTTAATCTAAGCAAAACGTTTTGCAACCAAACTCTCTCAGAGCTAGATTCTGTAAAGCTTTGTGCAGTGCAATCTACCTGAGTGCTATGTTACATTTATTGACAGTAATAATACCCCTGGAACTCTTGTTTCATGTTTACTAAACAGGTTACCGACTCAAAACCCTTCAAGTGGTTTGATGAGCGTCTGGAAATTCAGGCGCTTGCTGACGACATCAGCAGCAAGTATGTTCCTCCCCATGTCAACATCTTCTATTGTCTGGGCGGCGTCACCCTTGTCTGTTTTCTAATCCAGTTTGCTACTGGGTTTGCCATGACTTTTTATTACAAGCCCACGGTAGCTGAAGCTTTCTCCTCCGTGCAGTACCTGATGAACGATGTCAGTTTTGGCTGGCTGATTCGTTCCATTCATCGCTGGTCTGCCAGCATGATGGTGTTGATGATGATTCTGCACGTCTTCCGGGTTTACCTGACAGGTGGCTTTAAGAAACCTCGCGAGTTGACCTGGGTAACGGGAGTCATCCTGGCCGTGATCACAGTGTCTTTTGGTGTGACCGGATACTCTTTGCCTTGGGATCAAGTGGGATATTGGGCGGTGAAAATTGTGTCGGGTGTGCCCGAAGCTATCCCTGTCGTGGGCGTTTTGATCTCTGACATGCTGCGCGGCGGTTCTAGTGTGGGTCAAGCCACTTTGACACGCTACTACAGTGCTCACACCTTTGTTCTGCCCTGGCTCATTGCAGTGTTCATGCTGTTGCACTTCCTGATGATCCGTAAGCAAGGGATCTCTGGTCCGTTGTAAATTATCTATCTCTTTAAAAATCCTATAAGGAGAGCACTGACTCATGGCAACCATTAAAAAGCCGGATCTCGCCGATCCAGTTTTACGCGAGAAGCTCAAGCAGGGCATGGGACACAATTACTACGGTGAACCTGCCTGGCCTAATGACCTTCTCTATATCTTCCCAGTTGTAATTTTTGGTACGATCGCTTGCTGCGTCGCTTTGGCAGTTCTTGATCCAGCAATGATTGGCGAACCTGCCAATCCCTTTGCGACTCCTCTAGAAATTCTTCCTGAGTGGTATCTGTATCCTGTGTTCAATATCTTACGTGTCCTGCCCAACAAACTGCTGGGTGTGGCTTGCATGGGTGCAGTTCCTTTGGGGCTGATCCTGGTTCCCTTCATTGAGAACGTTAATAAGTTCCAAAATCCTTTCCGCCGCCCTGTGGCTACAGCCGTTTTTCTGTTTGGAACGGTCGTTACCTTGTGGTTAGGGATTGGCGCTGCAATGCCAATCGACAAAGCGTTGACGCTGGGCTTGTTCTAAGTCTTAAAGTTTTAAGTCTCAAGGTTCAATCAGAATTTAGCACCTGTCTTAGCTTTCTGGGGATGTTCTGTCATCTTCGGGGAGAAGAGGCAGGTGTTAGCTTTAGGCTGAGCGTTTTTCTGGAGTTTTACCCATACTGAGTGGAGAATCTCGCAGTTCCAGATGGTCAGGTTATGATTTCTCCATCAGAGTTATTTCTGTTTTTAGAAATTTTTGAGCGAGAGGGCGGAATTCAATCCTATGTTCAGGAACTTCTACGTAGCTACCTAGCATTGCCCGATCGCCCTCAAGCCAATATTTTCCTGCTTCGCGATCAACCTACCTGCACTAAGGGCTTTCAATCGAACGGCTTGCAATCAGAGCACCTTCATTTTCGCTACTTCAAAACAAAATTTTCTGGGTTGAGTCGGGTGAAACTCGCGATCGCTCTCTATCAAGCTCTCCTCAGCGATCGTCCTCAACGAGTATTCTGCGGTCATGTTAACCTGGCACCACTGGTTGGGTTAGCCTGTAAGCCTCTAGGGATTCCTTACACGGTAATGACTCACGGTAAAGAAGTGTGGGAGCCGTTGCCTAAGTTGTCCCGCATGGCTTTGCAGCAAGCTGATCAAATTTGGACAGTCAGCCGCTATAGCCGCGATCGATCTGCTGCTGCCAATCAGCTTGATTTGACAAAAATTCAGCTTTTGCCTTGCCCAATTGATGGCGATCGGTTTACACCAGGGCCAAAACCTCCAGCCCTGCTCCAAAAATATGGCTTGGCTGATGCCAGTGTCATCATCACTGTAGCCCGACTTTGGTCTGGCGATATCTACAAGGGTGTAGATGTGACGATTCGGGCATTGCCTACGATCGCCAAAACTTTACCGGCGATTAAGTATCTGGTGATTGGCCGGGGAGACGATCAACCACGACTGGCAAAGTTGGCAGCAGACTTAGGCGTGAGCGATCGCGTCGTCTTTGCTGGATTTGTCCCCACTGCCGATTTAACTGAGCATTATCGCTTAGCCGACGCTTATGTGATGCCATCCCAGGAAGGATTTGGCATCGTTTATCTAGAAGCGATGGCTTGTGGAATTCCTGTGCTATCAGGCGATGCCGATGGTTCGGCTGACCCGCTTCAAGATGGGCAGTTGGGCTGGCGCGTGCCACATCGAGATCCGCAAGCGGTGGCAACAGCCTGTGTAGAAATGCTAACTGCAAAGCAGCGGGGCGATCGTCGGGTTGAGGCAGCGTGGTTGCGGGAAAAGGCAATTAGTTTGTTTGGGAAAGCCGCCTTTACGCAGCAGTTACAGTCTTTACTGAGGCTTGCACCCTAGCCCTAACCCTTGGAAAGAGGATTGTCCTACAAAGCAAACTTCTTATCAAAAAAGCCCACTTTCGCGGGCTTTTTGATACGCTCAAGAGCCAAAGCTACGATCTTTTGCAACCATTTAGCTTTTAGTTTTGCAGAACTTGTTCAATGCGTTGCTTTAGCCCTTGATCTTGTCGAGCGATCGAGAAGATTTGGTTGAACCGTTGCAGATCGAGTCCTGTAGTTTGGATAGCTTGCTGCATCTGTTGCTCAATCGTTTGCTGAAGCTGAGTAATTTGGGTCAGCGCTTGATCAAACTTCTGTTGTTCTTCGGGAGTAACAGGGGTACTGGGTTGAGCAGGGGTACTGGGTTGGGCTTCTCCACCAGGCTGAGGTTGGGCAGATTTTTGAATTTGGAGAATCTCGTTGAATCGTTGAACGGTTAGTCCCTGAGCCTGAATGGCTTGCCCAGCTTGAGTTTGCGCTTCATCATGAATTGAACGTATCTGCTTGAGCGCATCAGCAAATTGTTGGACTTCCTGGGAACTGACCTCACTGGCTTGCCCGGTAGGCGGAGCAACAGGGGCTGGCGAGGCAGGAGCTTGAGACTGTGCTTGAGACTGTGCTTGAGTAGGAAAACTAGCGATCGCAAGAGCGGCACACACAAGGCTGCCTGTCAGAATTTTTATAAGCATGGTGGAGATCTCCGGGGTTACTACAAACTCTACTGGCATTCAGCAGAGCGATCGGCTCCAGTGGCTTTCATCATATCCCAGTCGAGATAAAAAGGCTTGGAGCAGAACATTAGTACGCATAAAGATGCAGCAAAAGCTACGATCGCAAGTAGAATCGTGAGAAAACTAGTTCTGACCTGAAGGCTGAGTCCAGCCATATTGAGTCCAGCCATATTGAGCGTAAGAGTTACGCCTCATCTCCCTCTTTACCCGCCCGTTCTACCCTCATCCGGTTCTTAGCTGTGTCTTCTTCTCCTTCTTCTCGTTTTCCTCAACAGCGTTGGCGAATTGCGCCAGCCAACCCTGACCATGCTGCTCAGCTAGCGCAAACGATGCAGTTGCCACCTTTGCTAGCACAGGTGTTAATTAATCGCGGCATGGGTAGTTTTGAGACTGCCCAAACGTTTCTGAAGCCAGAAACGCAGATTTTGCCCTCGCCACTGGAAGAGTTTCCTGATCTGCCAGTGGCTCTAGAGATCATGCTGAATGCGATCGCCAATCGTCAGCCGATCGCTATTTGTGGTGACTATGACGCAGATGGGATGACTAGCACCGCTCTGTTGTTGCGGGCTTTGCGGTTTTGGGAGCGATCGTCGATTATGCGATTCCCAGTCGAATGCAAGAAGGTTATGGCATCAATCGGCGAATTGTTGAAGAGTTTTATGAAGAAGGCGTGCAGCTAATTCTCACAGTGGATAACGGCATTGCTGCTGTTGAGCCAATTGCCAGAGCCAGAGAACTGGGGCTAATGGTGATTGTCACCGATCACCACGACATCCCAGCCGTGTTGCCGCTCGCTAATGCCATTCTCAATCCCAAACTGATTCGCGAAGATTCGCCCTATCGTGGTGTAGCCGGGGTGGGAGTTGCCTACATCCTGGCAGTCTGCCTGGCCCAATGCCTTAGCAAAACTCAAGATTTAACAACGCCGCTGATTGAACTATTTACATTGGGAACGATTGCCGACCTGGCTCCCCTCACGGGAGTCAACCGGCGTTGGGTGAAGCGAGGGCTAAAGCTGTTGCCCAAATCTCGGATTGCAGGCATCCAGGCGTTAATTCAAGTGGCAGGGCTGAGCCATGAGCAAGCCCTGAAGCCAGAGGCGATCGGGTTTCGGTTGGGCCCCCGGATTAATGCGATCGGTCGCCTTGCCGATCCACAAATTGTGATTGAGCTATTGACCACTAATGACAATGGGCAGGCGCTAGAGCTAGCCATGAAGTGTGAACAGGTCAACCAATATCGGCAACGCCTGTGTGAATTGATTGAGCAAGAAGCAATCGCCTGGTGCGAACACACTCAGTTCAACGGACAACACGAAAGAGTTCTGGTGATTGTTCAACCAGAATGGCACCACGGTGTGATTGGCATTGTTGCCTCTCGCCTAGTCGAGCGGTATGGTGTTCCGGTATTCATAGGCACCTATGAAGGAGAAGCGGCAACAGCAGAGGGTGGGAGTCCTACACTGGATATAGCCGCAAGTTCGCCCGTCAGCCCACCTGTGATGATTCGCGGCTCAGCACGAGGCATTCCAGAATTTAATGTCTTTGATGGGTTGAATTATTGCAGCGATCTGCTGGAGCGATTTGGCGGACACCGAGCAGCAGGTGGCTTTACGTTCAAGGCAGAGAATTTGGAGGCAGTGCGATCGCGCCTGCATGAATTTGCCCATCAAACCCTTCAACCCGACTGCTTAAAGCCGCTAGTCACCATTGATGCCCAGGCTAATTTAGCCGAACTAACCCTAGAACTGTTTGAGCAGATCGATCGCCTCCATCCCTGCGGCATTGAAAACTCTGACCCGGTGTTCTGGACGCCCAATGTCCGAATTGTGGAACAGCAGACAATGGGCAAAAATCGGGCCCACCTGAAGCTGAGCGTCACCCAAGCGCAAACTGCGGGTTCGGAAGCTGTAAACGTCAATGCTCAAAACTCTGCATTCTCACCGCCTATCTCTATTAAGGCGATCGTTTGGCGTTGGGGTGAGTATTATCCCCTGCCTCAGTTAGTAGACATTGCTTATCGTCTTCGTTTGAATGAATGGAATGGGGTTAAATCTGTTGAGCTGGAAATTGTGGGCATGCGATCGGCTCAGTTTATCCAACCCATTGCTAAGGAGACGGCTGAGATCCCTCCAAGATCTCCGTCGCAAAACGGGGAGCGCGCTAATCCCAATTTTGTAGCCCAAAATTTTATCGCTCAAGAGAACCGCTCTAGCTTTGTTACTTTAGAAGAAAAGTTAGTCAATTCGTCAGCCCGTTCCCCAAAACGGCAAACGAGTCTGTCGCTTGAAAAGAAGGCTGATATAGCGTCGCGTAGTGATTTAGCGTTGCGTGGTGATTTAGCATTGCCTGCCGACTTGTCCTGCTTTAGCCTAGATGTTATCGAGCCAAACGCCAGCCCTGCTGACAGAGTCGAGTTCTACTACAACAAGCGCCAGTATATTGCCAGCATTCACTCAATCGCCCCATCCAAAGAGTTAAGAATCCGCAATTCAGAGGGTCAGGTGCTGGTAGTTCAGCCTCAGCAACGGCAGGGCTGGTTGGGAAAGCGCCGAGTAGATGCTAAGGCAATTGATGTCTCACAGTCTCACTATTTCAACTTAATTCGGATGGCTCTCTCTGCCTTAGATCTGGCTGAAAAAAGGCAGCTTTTGCAAATCCAAGAGCAGCTATTAGTTGAAAAAGATCGGCAAATCGCTATGCTGCACCAACAATTGGATCTGCTGAACCAGCAGTCCAGCCAGCATCAGCAGCCCAACCAGCCTGCTTTTGCTCCGCCCAAAGCATTGCAGACTTTGCAAATTCAGCTACTAGAGCAGGAAGCCACGATCGCCACTCATGAAACCGAAATTGCTGCTCTGCGATCGCCCACTACTCCTACCAAACCAGAAGAAATTAAACGTTACTTGAAAGCTCAATTAGGCGAAGCCGTTTGGACTCATCTAACGCCTTCTAGCCAGCGCGATTTGACTGCTGCTTACAAAAGCCTAAATACTATCCAGTCTGAAGCCTTCACCGCTTCAGTCGTGGATTATTCCGAAGCGGGATTAAAGCTGGGATTGGCGATCGAGCGAGAAATCGTCCAGCCTTTTTTCAAGCAGATCTATTTATTTTTACAGGCAAGTGGCGAAACTGTCGTTGGTGGCATCGCCCTCAAAGCCAGAAAAAAATACACATTGGCGATGCTACCACCCCTACTAACTGTGGAGTGGCAGGCTCTCTTAGCAGAAACCTTGAGCAGCAGTAATCTTGTACCCGATGGCGATCGCTATTACACCGTTATGGCTGGTCCAGTTAGCCTGCGCGATCGGCAAATTATCCAAGAGTTCTTACAACACTGGCAGCATCCTCTAGCCCAGTGGTTTCAAGCTCATCCGCAAAAAGCAGCCTCGGCAATTTGTCAGATTGGACAATTGCACGCACTCTGTACACAGGCTGATCCGTTTCTCCATCAGTGGCAGTTTGAACTGTTGCGATCGATAACGATTGGCAATCAGACAGAGTCGGGAATCTTATCCGCTATCTATAATGTCGGATAACCGTAATGTGAAATAACTGGATGCTTGACAGGGTGTTAACCGATCAAGTTTTTGATAAGTAGGGTGCAAGGTGACAGGGATATGGTGACAGTCGTAGTTCTAATCAATTTGCTGATTTCCCTGCTTTGCCTCTATGTAGCACGCAAAGTCTGGCGGATAGGCAGAAAGCTATCTAAAGTAGCAGATGCCCTAACCTTGGCTGAGCGGAGAACTTATGCAGTTTTATCGAGTGCTCCCAGAGCTATCACCCGTACCCAAGGAGGAACCAGTCAGTTAAGACAACGATACCGCCAGCTAGAATTGCAGCTTCAAAAAGCTCAAGAAGTTCTAGCCTTAACTGGACTCAGCCAGCTTGTCTGGCAGTGGTATGCTCGCCGCAAAGGAGCACAACACATACAGCATTTTTAGATCAGCCCCCATAAGTCAACCTTCCATAACTCAGCGATCGCCCCTACATCAATCAAGGTCGCGGACATGAGCTTAACAGTCTACCTATCAAAGGTGCCCTTAAGCCGCCGTAGCCGCTGTATAAGATATACCTTCGCTTACTCTAAAAGCGGATAGAGTACAATCTAGGCTTGAAAATACCTTCAATAAATTCAATAGGTATAAATATTTTATTGTCAATCCGCGCTGAAGTAGAGACTGAAAGCATGTCAGAAAACCGTTCTGGGTCATCCGGGTTATTTGTAGGAGGTGTGTTGCTGGGGAACCGCCATTGGTGCCATCACAGGGCTTTTATTAGCGCCTAAGTCAGGTCGAGAAACCCGGCAGTTGCTTAAAAAATCTGCCGATGCCCTGCCTGAGCTAGCAGAGGATCTTTCGACCAGTGTGCAACTCCAAGCGGATCGCCTGTCCGAGACTGCCCTACGCAATTGGGAGGGAACATTAGGGAGACTCAGAGAGGCGATCGCCGCAGGGATTGAAGCCAGTCAACAAGAGCGACAGGCGATCGAGCAAGTTGAAGCTCGCCCCGTGGCTGAGGCTCGTCCTCAAATTCAAGATTCTGGCATTCTGTAGGTAGTATTTGTCGTGGATCCTCTATTTTGGTTAGGGCTATCAATCTTATTAGTTGCCGTCAGCCTCACTGCTGTGCTGATGGCAGCAGTGCCTGCCTTTAGAGAGTTAGCTAGAGCGGCCCGCAGCGCTGAAAAGCTTTTTGATACATTGAGTCGAGAACTACCGCCTACCTTGGAAGCGATTCGGCTCACAGGGATGGAAATTACAGATCTTAAAGAAGATGTCAGTGAAGGAGTACAAAGCGTCGGTCGAGTTGTGCAGCAAGTTGATCAAAGTATCGGCGGTGTTAAAAAGCAAGCTCAGCAGGCGCAACACACAACACGCAGTCTCTTTGTGGGTGTCAGGGCTGCTTGGAAGTCATTCCATCGGACTACCTATCGAACTGAAACCTCTTCCCGTCGCTTATCTTCTGCCTCAGACTTCCGTTCGATGCTACCTGGAAAACCTGCCAATCGCTTAGATGCTGACAATAGACTTGGCATTGATCTGGAAGTTGGTCAGGAAGATCGGTTTGATGAAGATGATGTTCTGCTTGATGAGAGTGCCTTGAGTCGATCTGAAGCAAATGCTCCGTCTGACCTAGAACGTAGTCAGCCTCGGTAGGACAACCCAGATGTCAGGTGAAATGAGGCACAGGTGACTGGAGCGATCGCTTCAGGGGTGTTAATATTAGATTAAAGTTAATAAACGTAACAATTATTAACTTTTTTAGTCATTCACTCATCTTGTTCTCTCGTGCCACTTCAAAACTGCAAATGTCGCAAGCTCATCTAAAAAACTATTTAGCTTCTTTGCCGTCCTTTCACTAACGCTTCTAACCTGGGCAATTGCGCCTGCTGCCCAAGCCTATGACAACCCTGATTTATTACCCAACATTCGCACTAACATCATTGATTTAGCCGACTCTTTAGCCACCCTCCAACAAGAAAAGTTGGATAAAGATCTCGATCAATTTGAAGCAGAAACAGGCTGGAAGCTGAGAGTATTGACTCAGTTCGACCGGACTCCAGGTCGAGCAGTCAAAGATTTTTGGAACTTGGACGATCGCAGTGTCTTACTCGTTGCCGACCCCAGAGGCGGCAATCTGCTAGGCTTTAGTGTGGGTGATGCCCTCTACGATTTGCTACCTCGCACATTCTGGATTGAACTACAAACTCGCTACGGCAACCAGTTTTACGTACGCGAGAACGGCGAGGATGCTTCGATTATTGATGCTCTAGATTCTCTGAAGCTTTGTTTGCGCCAGGGAGGATGTCAGGTTGTGCCTGGGTTACCTAGAGAGCAGTGGATTCTTACCCTGATTACTTCCACGATTGGGGGGCTAGTGTTCGGCTTTGCGGCACAGCCACGTCAAGGCACAGGATTTTCTTGGCAATGGGCACTCATTTTCTCGCCACTATGGGGGATTTTATTCATCGCCTTTGGGATTGGACCTGTTGTAACTCGCACAGCAGAGTGGTTACCTTTGGTGCGAAACTTTGCTGGGTTTGCCCTGGGTGCGCTGGTAGCCTATCTATCGCCTATGCTCAATTCTTCTTCAACCTCTGAAACTTAGGGGTTCAATGCTCTCATGGTGATGATGACGTCGTCATGATGATGTCAGCGTCTTAAGGCAGATGTCTCTCAGGAAGCTATGATGTCCAGTAACACTCAAGTATTCAGTTCACACCTTAATGGTGTGAAGGGTATAGGGAGTTGGATATCTGCAAACAGGTTTGGGTGGATCATTTGGGGTGGTCATGGAGTGGCATATAACCGACGCACAAAGTCTAAGTATTATTGATAGCGAAATTGGCGAGCACGCTTTCTCACCCTCAGAATATGAGATTGTGCGCCGGGTGATCTATGCGACCGCAGATTTCGAGTACAAATCGCTAATTCGTTTTTCAGATCAAGCCTTACAAGCAGGGGCAGCAGCGCTGGCTGCCCGCAGTACCATCGTTGTTGATGTGCCAATGGTACAAGTCGGGATTGTACCCACAATCCAGACCACATTTGCCAATCCGGTCTATTGCAGCATGGAGGCCCTAACTCGTCCGCAACGGAATAAAGCCCGTGTTTCCTGGGGAATGGAAACACTGGCTCGGCGTTATCCAGAAGGCATTTTTGTGGTAGGTCAAGCTCAAACGGCGCTGACTGCTTTGGTTGAACTGATTGAAGCTGAAGAAATCAAGCCAGCGTTGGTGATCGGTACACCGGCTGGTTTCATTGGCGTAGATGTGGCGGTTGATCGGCTTAAGGATTCTCTTATCCCCCATATCCGGATTGAAGGCCGTAAAGGCAGTGCAGTTGTTGCAGCAGCGATCGTCAATGGGCTAATTGAGTTAGCCTGGCAAGCTTATGGTCAGGAAGGTCGCACTCTGTCCTAAAATTGTTGGCTCAAAATTGACCTTGAAAATTAACTCAGGTCATACTCCTAGACTCAACATCCAGCTTTCTAAACGTCCTATATCTGAAATCGCCCCGTCTATCAGTTTCAGTTCCCACTGCCCTCTGGCAGGCTGGCAAGACAGCCGTCTCAGCAGAGGGGTTGTCTCAAAAGTATAGATTTTACTGATACTGGTTTTGCTAGTATTGCCGATTTTCCCCAGGCTGCGGCTTTGCAGCAAAACGGTTGCACCGTTGGGTGCCAGCAGGTAAAGCGCTAGATCGCTGGCAAATGGGTGCATAAAGTGAACAGTTATTTCAATTTCTAAAACTTGGCGATCGTCCTCTACGACAATCACACTGATCACCCCTTGCCGATCAGCGTCGGGAATGGCGATCGCTTCTCGATTGTGAAACTGAAGCCATTGAGCCACCAGCGATCGCGATTGGGTTTGTTGGGCAGCTTGTACCGCTTTGAGGACATTAACTTGTCCATAACCCAATCTCTGGGAATGTCCTGCGGCATCGTAGATTGCTTGAGCAGAGATTGTTGGAACGGAACACAGATGAGGCTGAGCAGACGCCAGGATATCCACACCCTCTTCCACACCCTTGTCTGCTGTTTCTTGCAGAATTTGCTTGACAGCGGTAGCGGTCAAATTGGGATTAACCGATAACACGAGAGCTACTACCCCCGCGACGATCGCCTCGGCTCCTGACATACCTCTTGCAAGAGCTTCAGGGTGATTGCTGCTAGGAGAAGCAATCGTCACGTTGTGCCAGTAACCTGATTTGCAGTCGCCAGGTTCCCTGTTGCCAGAGGTGCCCTTGAGATCCAGGCAATGAGTTGTTGCAACAGTAATTACATCGGGATGCAAGGCAAAGCCATTGAGCCACCGGCTTTCTGATTGTGCCTTTTGTTCGGGTTGCGCCTCTTCTACCGTAGAATTGCTTCCTGCTGCAAAAACAATGACACAGCCTTTGCCGCCTCTACCTTGTGTAGCGGCTCTAGCGATCGCCATCCGCTGCCTTAAGGACAATGGATAGTAGGCTGGTTTTGCTGTCCAGCCACAGCAGATTACGGCTGCTCCTTGTTGACATGCCCATTCAAACAGAGTTTCAATAGACTGATCATCCAAGAAATTGCCTATGGCAATGGGCATGAGGGCGCAACCTGGCGCAATCCCCCTAGGAGTAGTCCCCTTCTTTTCAGCAACCGCAATACAAGCGTAGAGTGTCCCGTGGGTCTGTTGAGAAGTCTGATGGTTCTGTCCCCAGGGAGCAACGATCTTACCGATACTTGTCAAGTTTGGGTGATTACAGTCAATCGGTTCATCCATAACGGCAACAACGGTTGAGCGATCGCCCTGAGTAGTTTCCCAAGCTGCGGCTGTTGCCCTATATAAATCGGTGGTTAGATTCGCAAGGGCAGTATCCAAATGCCGTGGCTGACGAATGGCTGGATCTGGACAATCTGGATCTGGACAATCTGGATCTGGGCAATCTGGATCTGGGCAATCTGGCTGACCTAGATCACGGGACATCTGGATCGAGACGGCAACATTTGGCTCCGCCAACAGCACTGCTGGATGGGTAATCAGCCGCTGTGCAATTTTGAGGGGATTGGCAGTTGCCTGGGGCATGACGCGAAACACAAAGCATTTAGCAACACCAGGCACCAGTTTGATGATTTGTAGTCCGGCTGAAGCTGCGATCGACCGTATCTGCTCCGGGCCTACTGTGTTGGCAAATCGGTTAGCAAATGGGTGCGTAGAGGGGTGGGCAAATTGAATGGTGATCTGATCGGTCAAATATAGTAGAGCACCCGGGCTGTTCTGCCATTGGTAGACATGACTAGCGAAGGCGATCGCCTGACTAGTTCTAGCGATTCGCATGGCTGGCTCTAGGTGCTCTGGCTCAACCTGTAGTTCTGTTAACTGTAGGGAAGGCAGCAACCGACAAGCCTGCACATGCATAGGCTGAAACAGTTGGGAACAATCGGCAGTAGCGTTAACTAGCCGAACCGTGAAGCGATTGTCTATTTTCTGGAGTTCTAATGCCTCACCACCTCGCAGCAGCATGTTTTTCTGGACAGTAGCCTGGATCTTCTCACCGGACGCTTCAATTCCTGGGAACCTGTAATTCTCCATTTCAGTCTTAAAGGACTTTCATCCTGTACCTTGTATTCCGTAGTCTTGACATGTCCTAGTAGCCTATGGCGTAATGGACACCCTTGCGTTTTGGTGCGGGCATCTTGCCCGCACTACGTAGCCAAACTTTAGTCTTGTTGTACTAGTCTGGGTATTCCGTCATCTCGCGTCCCGCCGCTGTACCCATTTTCACAAAGATTTAACTTTAATGAAGAGTGCAATGGTAATATACCCCAAGGTCAAAATCGTTTGCTGTCACACAACGTTGCAGAAGTCTTTCATGGTATTGCTCAGCATTAAACGTTCTCTGTCTCTAGCTTGTTTGCTGTCTCTCTCGACAGCGACAGCCCTAATCTTGCTTCGTCCATCCTTTGCCCAAGCCCAAACGCCAGCCGCTCCCGCTGAGCAAGCTCCTGGCGCTAACAATGACGATTTGCGTCCTCTGTCTCAAGATGGCAGCATCCTCAGTGTCCAGGGTGGGCAACGCTTGATGCAGGATGCAGGTACGGCTGTTTCGGCTCAAAACTATGCCTTAGCAATACAGAAGCTGCAAGAAGCCCGTCAGGTCTTCAATCAACTTTCCAATTTTTATCAAGAGCTAGCCTCCAGTTTCTCTGGTATTGATACTCGCATTGCCGACGGTCAACGCCGACAGGCGATCGCCACGGCGCAAATGCGGGATGAAGCCACTTATCAGCTTGCTCTTGTGCATCGGGCAGAAAATAAGCCTGAGCTGTCAGTACCGCTATTGGTTCAAATTATCCGGAGTCAAAACCCTACTCGTGAGTTAGGACAAAAAGCGTATCAACAGCTTTATGAGTTAGGGTTTGTAGATTCTCCCTACCCCCGGAATGAAAACTCTTCGACACCGCGTTAAGGCAGAGGTTTAAGTCAAGAAATCAGCAGATAGGATCGCTAAGGCAAGGATTTACAACTGCTAAATTAGAACTTAGGTTTTAATTAAGTGCAGTTTTATTGAGTGCAGCCCATCTGCATGAAGGAGAGTCAATGGTTAGACCAGATCAAGTAGAGACCATGCTCAAGGCTGGAATGCCGGACGCCCAAGTTCAAGTTCAAGATTTAACCGGAGGAATGGATCATTACAAGATCGTTGTTGTGTCCGCTCAGTTTGAGGGTAAACGACTGGTACAACGTCATCAATTGGTTTACAGTGCGCTGCAACAGGCAATGTCTTCAGAAGCCATTCATGCCTTAACAATGGAAACCTATACACCAGGAGACTGGGCTGCTTTGGGTCGGACAGCATGACCCGCTCAGGTTTTGGAGCTTAGGTGTTGAGCAACCTATTGTCGTAAGCGGTTGAGATTCACCGAAGCTACAATTTTAGGTGCACCAAGTTAACGATCTACAATCAAGATAGACCTAGATAGCCATTGCGGTACCTTAATATGACTCCAGACGCTCAACAGCGGATCGAAAATCTCGTCCAAAGCAACAAGATTATGGTTTTCATGAAGGGCAACAAGCTAATGCCCCAGTGTGGTTTCTCAAATAATGTAGTGCAAATTCTGAACGTACTTGGCGTTCCCTACGAAACTTGTGATGTCTTGTCGGATCCAGAAATCCGCCAAGGTATCAAAGAATACTCGAATTGGCCGACTATTCCACAGGTATATGTCAACGGTGAATTTCTGGGTGGCTCTGATATTCTGATTGAACTATATCAAAAGGGCGAGCTTCAACAAATGGTGGAAGTTGCCTTAGCTCTATAAGGGGATCAGCCAATTGGCGCCTAAATAGCAGAATGAAAATCTGTGACTCTATTGTGGGGTGGGCAAGAGTCCACCCTATAGCAATTTTCAATTGAATGGAGTGCAGGATATTTTTGAAAGCTTCGCGGAGCGAGGTTTTCAAAAATATCTTAGTTTTATCCAAGCGCGAAGCGCTATATTATTGAACTTTTAACCGGGTGGTTCCTCAAGAAGTTCCCCTTAAAGTTTTGGTAATTTAAAACCTTAAGGGGAACTCTAACGGATTGTTAACGATAATCTGGCTCTGGCTGAGGAAGTTCAAAGTTAGATGTGTCGTAAAGATAGCGGGTGACTTCTTCTTCCAAGCGGTGAATTAAAAAGGGTTCGATCGCATTTGTATGGCGCAACGCTGCTAGGTAGCCATCGATGTAGTGCCGGAGTTCATCAAAACGATATCCGCGGCTCCACTGCTCTACCAGAGCGTCCGTAACCCTTTGGTAGTAACGGACAGATTGGGCATCTTGAAGCATAGAGGATGTCCTAAAAAATCAGTTATTTGTAACCATAGCATCCCCATTGCCAAGGCTTAGGGGAAATGAACTGCTCTATGCTCTATTATAACGGCGAATTATTAGAGGTTTTCCTCATCCTGAAGGATCATTCTGATACCAGTTCGTTAGTCTAGAACCGCGTAAACCCTGAACATGAGCTAATCTAACTCTCTTTCAGAAGCATGTCCGTACTACATTCCCGAAAAGCAGGTTACTGACTACGGCACTTGTGCCAGATTGCTACCGCATAACTGTAAATGCACAAGAGTAGGGCCACGTAACAGAAGTTACAAAAGCCTGACAAATGCTCTGTTAGGGTTAGTCGTATTACAGAATGAACAAAGTATGATGCTGTGAGCGTTTGCATCCAGATTGTTGAGGGAAACCCCCATTTGCGATCGCTGCTTGGTTGGTCACTTGCAGCAAGTGGGCTATTGGGTTCATCAGTCGGCTGATCTTCAGCAGGCACGGGATACGTTTTTAGACCGCCAGCCTAATCTGGTCATTCTTGACTCTGAGCTAGCAGATGGGCATGGGCTAGATTTCTGTCGTTGGCTTCAGCAGCAGCGACAGTCTATGATTTTGATGCTGTCAGCCCGCAGTACCGAGTCAGACATTGTAGCAGGCTTGCGAGCCGGTGCAGATGACTATCTGACGAAGCCGTTTGGGATGCAAGAGTTTTTGGCCAGAGTGGAGGCTTTAAACCGCCGTAATCGCGCCGTTGCTGCCCCCGCCTCTTTAGACTATGGGGATCTCAAGATTGATCTGGTTCAGCGACGAGTTCGGCTTAAAACTGTCTATATCGATCTAACTCCTCAAGAGTTTAGTTTGCTCTATGTGTTGGCCCAGGCTGGCGGAACGCCCCTCAGCCGCACTGATCTTTTGCGTAAAGCATGGCCCGATGCCATCGATAATCACCGCACGGTAGACACTCATGTTTTATCGTTACGCAAAAAATCGAAATTGATCCCCGTCAGCCTAGCTTGATTCAGACGGTTCGCAATGTCGGCTATCGCTTTAATGTAGAACTAGTCAACGCCAAACCCAATCTACCGGATTACTCTAACTCCAAAGCCAATCCCCGTAAGCCACCGCTGCGATCGCTCTCCAAAGTAGCAGAAAGCTAGGCTGGAATAAATTATTTTTCAGGGGCTTTTCAGGGGCTTTTCAAGGGCTGAAGTTAGCCTAATCCGGCTAACAGGTTGTGTCCGGATGCTGGATCAAACGCTACTACTTGATCGAGATCAAAGTGTAGGGGCAGGCGATCGCCTACTTTCACATGGGTTCCAGGTGGAATTTGCACATTAATTGTGGGTGCGGTAGCTCCGTGCTCTACAGGCAAAGCAGTTCGGAGGAGGATTTCTCGTCCCAAAGGTTCTACAAGTGTGATTTCTACTGTCAAATGGATGGGTTGGTCGTGCCTAGCCATCTGCATATGCTCTGGTCGAATACCCAGGTTGAGGCGTTGTCCTGGAGTGAGAGGCAGCAGAGATTGCAAGGCTGGACAAGAAAACGCCTGTCCTTCGATCTGGAAAACTGCGCCATCGTAGGTTGTGTGCAGAATGTTCATCGGCGGATTGCCCAAGAACGTGGCCACCATCTGATTGGCAGGTTGGGCATAGATAGTTTGTGGATCGCCAATCTGCTGAATTTTGCCTCGGTCGAGCACCACAATTTGCTCGGCCAGCGTCATTGCTTCTACCTGATCGTGAGTCACATAGGATGGTGGTAATGCCTAACCGTTGATGGAGTTGCTTCAGTTCAGCACGGGTATCATC
>JAAUOQ010000200.1 GCA_012034795.1 Leptolyngbyaceae cyanobacterium CRU_2_3 | reverse complement strand
GGACTGCTACGATTCAAACCATCGAAGATCGTCCCTATCTGGATCGGGCAGAACAGTTTGCCAGCGGGGGGGATGTGCCATCGCTACAGCGTGCCATCAATGAAGTGAGTCGCATTGGAGGAGGACGAGCGCTCTATAGCCAGGCAGACCAACTGATTCGCAACTGGACGGATCGCATCCAACGCATCCAAGATCAGCCCACGCTTGACCAGGCTCGCCAAGTCGCGCTTCAGGGCAACCTGAGAGCCGCGATCGACATTGCTTCCCGCATCGACGAGGGACGATCCCTCTCTGGAGATGCCCAAGCCCTAATTCGAGACTGGACGCAGAGTAGTGAGCAACTGGAAGATCGCCCTTATTTGGATCGTGCCCGCCAACTCGCTAGCCAGGGAGATTTATCGGCCGCAATTGCCACGGCTGAGCAAATCCAACCCGACCGAGCCCTCTATGAGGAGTCCCAAGCCGACATCCGCAACTGGCGCAACCAGTCACAAGGGCAAGACCGCATTCAGCAAGCTGCTGCCGCCGCTGAATTGGGCACGGCTCCCATGCTCTTATCGGCAATTCAAATTGCCGATCAAGTCCCGGCTAATAGTGCCGATCGCCTGATTGCCGATCGCCTGATTGATCAGTGGAGTTACCAGATTCTAGAAATTGCCGAAGCTCAGGCACCCTTTAATCCCACTCAGGCGATCGCGATCGCCAACAGTATTCCTGCGGGGAGCAGAGCTTACCGCGAGGCACAGCAAGAGATCCAAACCTGGCGGCAACAGTTAAACCGCTAGGTGGCAATGCTCCTCATCTACCACCCTTGCTCTGCCTGATCCAGCACATACGCAGCTACTGCTTGAATCTGCTCTGGGCTAAGACGATCACCATACGCCGACATATTGTTTTTGCCGTGGGTGACAATTGCAGCGATCGCTTCTAGCGAATCCATCTGGTTTTTCTGAAGGGTTTTCAACTTCAAGTTTTTGCCACGCCGGACAATATTGCCGCCATTGATATGGCATCCTGCACAATTGACCTCAAACACTTTTGTGCCCTGGGTGAGATCGGTTGCGGCGGCAGCGGACACAAACACAGATACACCCAGAGAAACAGTCATTAATCCAGTCAGTAATAGTTTGAAAGCGATCGTCAATAGGCGTTCCATTGGGCGTTTCATTGGGTGTGATCCACAGGTAAAAAGCTTAGGCGGCCGATTTCAGATAAGACTCAAACCGTTGCCGCAGTTGGTCAACCGTGAGCGGTTGAGTCCAATATTCCACTAAAGCGTGACCAAAAGCCCAGGCATTGCGATCGGGGGCAGCAGAATTTTCCAGTAGGAGTGGCCATAACGCTCGCAAATCAAATGTGAGTTCCCCCGTATTGAACAGCGAAAACAAATCATAGGTCATCTGGAGTTTGCCAATCACAATCGGCAACTGTTCCACTGGAATTTGCTCCGCTAGCGCATAAGCCAGCGTGGGTGATCCGGTAGATAACGTCGAAAGAAACTGAAGGACGGGGCTTTTCAGCAGTGCCGTTAATCCTTGGGTGGTAGTCATCTGAAAGGTATAGTGATCAATGATCTGGGCGGCAGCAACTGTGCGGGCTTCCAGATTTCTTAAAAATCGTGCCAGGCGCAACTGCTTCGCTGGGGCGATCGCCTCCACCAATCCCATCGAGAGATCCTCAATTCCCCAGGCAACGCGACCCGTTTTCAGATCGCCGGTGACCAAGGGCAAAACCCGATCGCAAAACTCCCCTAGCATTTCAGCTCGATATTGGGTGGCTTGTCGAATCGCCATTTCCTTGGGTCGATCGCCCCATTGCCAATCATACGGCGGCTGCCATTCGCGAATTGGACGCAAGCGATCAACCTGAGTAACGATGGCGATCGCCGGTAGATCCGCCACTTCCGCTGTCAGATCTTTCAGAAAATCCACATCCATTTGCAAGGCTGGATCAAGCGCCGGGGTTACCAACAGCAATAGGTCGGCAGTAGTGGCATAATCCAGCACCCGATCGCGAAAATCGACCCGGTTCACCTGTTCATAGCCGGGCGTATCCCACAGGGTTAACAGTTCACCAGTCGGGGTTTGCCAGCGATAGTTTTGAATTTGATCAGTATTGGGCAAGACATCCACATCTGCCTGATCTGCCTGAAATAAGGTATTGATTAAGCTACTTTTTCCTGCTCCCGTCCGTCCCACCAGCAGAATGCTGACTGGTTTTTGCTCCACCGCCTCAGCAGGCTCGGCTTGCGACAAGAGATCTCGGAGGGTTTGAGTCTTGGCTTTGGGTAAAGTCGGGAGAGCAATTGAGGGGGGGGTGGGATTACCTGTTAACTTATTGTTACCCAAAGCGCCGCCACTGCTGCCACTATAGAGTGCAATCGCCTGCCGACACAAGTTGCGGAGAATAACTTCCCGCAGCATTTGGCCTAAATTGATGAGCAACTGCTGATTGGCTTGGGTGCTGTAGGGCAAACTGGCTCGTCTCGCGATCGCCGCCACCGGATTCAACAGCCACTGTGCCCAGTTCCAGACTTGCCAAAGTTTGCGCGCTGATGGCTCCAGCCTCTGGTAAACTTCGTAGGCTTCAACAGTCTGCCCAATCGTGATTTGATTGAGCACTGGCGATAGCTTCTGCATCCACTGATCTAGATCATCTATGGTTCCCCGCAGCAGCCCGTAAGCCTGGGGAATATAAATATTTAGCAAGGGATACTTTACATCGGGATAGTAAATGTGGGCGATCGCCACCACAAGCTCCTGGCACCGAGTCCAAAAGGTTTGCCAATCTTCCCAGATCAGGCGATCCTCTTGTGCAGTTTTTAGGATTTTTTGCAGGGCAGCTTTGGCTTGGGTGGCGGCATTGCCAGTGGGTGGGATGGTGGATAAGGCGATCGGCTCAGCGGCTTCTAGCTCTTGGCTCACCTCTGCCACCACAGCTTCCACTTGGGCAATGACGGGGCGAGTCCATTGCACCAATACCCGCTGCCAACCGACCAGAAGCAGTGTAAAAACGCCCCAAATCCAGTTCAGTCCCCATTGGTGGATTTGTAACCCCGCCGCTAGCATCAAAAAACTGACAATGATGGCGATCGGTAGGATTAAGATGACCCATTGCCACAGTTTGAATCGCATCATGGTTTTAGCCCCTGCCTTCCGTTCAAATATCCGCAAGCATGTTGCACTCTCGACAAACGCCTGAAAAAATTGTCGAAAATTTCATAACTTCATCAGGGAAATAAATTCCACTTAAATAAGTCCTCTACCCATTGAAGTATTTTTGAGATTAACAGACACTATTTAAGGTATTGAGGAATACGTGCTGAGTAAACAGTTCTAATATCTCCTTGCTGAGTTGCAAACGAGCAGGCAGATGATACTAGCAGGCAGATCAAAATAAATTTCAGGTTGCTTTGCCTGAAACCCTCAATCGGATTCTCAGACACCATCAGGCTCATGTTATCTGTCTACTGTGCGAGTTCCTGATTGAGCTTCAGAATGCTCTGAAACTCTGGGCTTGTTTAGCTCAAAATCTGGCTCCTGATCTACTCAGTTATTCACTGTTTAGCCAATTCTAAGCAATATCCAAGTAGGTGAGGATAGTTCTGGTATTGGCTAACTTGCCACGACTATGCCTAGAAAGCGCTGAAAAAGAGCCTAACAAAGAATTGGGGGCAGTTAAATTGAAATTTAATGATCTAAGACAATTTAACGATAATTTACTCATTGAGACAGATCTCTGCATTGTGGGGAGCGGCCCCGCAGGATTATCTATTGCCAAAGAGTTTGTCGGCACTAACGTTCAAGTTTGGATTGTTGAAAGCGGCGGGCTAGAAGAAGAACCTGATACTCAAGCGCTCTACAACATTGAGAGTATAGGCGTCCCCAGAGTCATGCAGCAGGAAATCATCCGTTCTCGGATTTTTGGGGGTAGCTCCCACGTCTGGACGGGTCGATGTGCCCCTTTTGATCCCCTTGATTTTCAGTCCCGTCCCTGGATTCCTAACTCAGGCTGGCCGATCGACCGTGAGCAGTTAGATCCTTACCTGGAGCGAGCGGGAATTAATTTAGGGCTGGGACCCCATTGTTATGATCAACGGCTATGGGAATTGTTCAAAGTCTCACGCCCTGAACCTTTGCTAGATGAAAATCTTCTCAAACCAGCGTTCTGGCAATTTAGTAAAAGTGCTAAAGATCCGGCAGAACCGACGCGGTTTGGGCATCATTTCATGCCAGAACATGCCCCTAATATCAATGTGCTACTCCATGCCAACGTGACTCACCTCAATACCAATGAAACAGGCACCTGCCTAGAGTCCATCGAAGTCAGCACGTTAGAGCACAAGCGTGGCTCTATTAAGGCAAAAGCAATCATCCTATGCTGTGGTGGCATTGAAAATGCTCGTTTACTTCTAGCTTCCAACCGAATTCTGCCAAACGGTGTTGGCAACCCACATGACACTGTCGGACGCTTTTTGATGGATCATCCAGGTTGCGTCATTGGCGGTTTTGACCCCCAACGTTCTACCAAAGTTCGCAGTCGCTTCGGGCAATATTGGCTGGATAATCAGCAGGGTCGTCATGTTTATCTGCAAGGCGTAGCTTTAAGCCCCACCATCCAGGCTCAAGAAGGTTTGCTCAATTGCGCCGCTTTTCTGGAAGAGTATTCAGCACCAGATGATCCTTGGACAGCCTTAAGGCGGCTCAAAACGGCTCTGAAAAAGCAGCCCCCCCACTCATCTCCAACAGTAGACCAAGCCATGTTTTGGCGACAGCCGACTGCGTCAGCAACATCCGGGTTACCTCCCTCTCCGTATAGAGATGTGTTGGCAGTCTTGAGCCATCCGCAAATTCCTTTACAAGGGCTTTACCGCCGTTTCGTCAAGCACCGCCCTGCCTTGCCCAAGGCAGAACGAATTGATCTGTATTGTCTGGTCGAACAATTACCTGACCCCAGCAGCCGCATTACCCTCTCGGAGACTAAAGATGCCCTAGGGATGCCCATCTCTAAAATCAATTGGCAAATGAGCGATCGGGAAATGCAAACAGTTCGTAGACTGAGTCAAGTGATGGGTCAGGAATTTAAACGGCTGGGGCTTCCCCAACCTATCCTGGCAAATTGGTTAAATGACAAGGAAAATTGGCAATCTAACTTTATTGACAGGGCCCACCCCATTGGCACAACCCGCATTTCAGAGAATCCTCAACAGGGCGTGGTCAATTCTAACTGCCAAGTTCATGGGGTAGAGGGACTGTTTATTGCGGGCAGTTCCGTCTTTCCCACAACAGGTCATGCCAATCCCACGTTAATGATTGTGGCTATGTCCATCCGATTAGCGGACTGGCTGAAGATCAATTGTTTTCATCAGCAAGGGGGGGCTGCGTAAGTGGTACAAACAATGACATTATCCAACTTCATTCACCAGAACACACTGACTCAGAAAGGAATGCTTCTGGTTCTACACCCGCCTCTACAAATCCAAAAAGGACAACTCCTTTGGGATAGCCAAGCCTGTAATGGACTAGAGCAATGGGCTGATAATTTTGGGTCAATTGTTGTGGCTGCACCCGCCATTCCTGAAGCCATGGCTGAGCTAGACAAAACTACCGTATGGCGAGATACTGCTACTTTAAAAAATCCAGAACGGTTTGAATTTGTGCAGTTACCCTGGGCATACTCGTTACCCAAATTCTTGAAAACTTACCCAGCCACCCGCACATTGTTTGCTGGGCTGATTCAGCAGTGTCAGTATTTACAGTTTGCCATCGGTGGATTAGTTGGCGATTGGGCTGCCGTTGCTGCCTTAGAAGCCCAAAGGCAAGGGAGAGCTTATGCCATTCATGCCGATCGGGTGGAACATCAGGTGGTGCGGCATGTGGCTCAAAACGCGGGGTTCAAAGCGCGCTTAAAGGTCAGCGTTACCTCTCCCCTGATGGCGCGGCTGGAGCAGCAGGTGATTCGACGCGCCAGCCTAGGACTTTGGCATGGCAACGATTGTTATGCTGCCTATAGTCGCTTTTGCCAGAACAGTTACGTTGTGCATGATGTTCATACGAAAATTAGCGATGCGATTACACCAGCCGCATTTGCCGAGAAGGTGAAATCTTCCTTCACCGATCCAACCTTGCGGATTTGCTATGCCGGACGCATTGCAGCGATGAAAGCGCCCTTAGAATGGGTAAGAGCGATTGGGGTAGCTCGAAATTTAGGAGTCAACTTACAGGCCATTTGGTTTGGCAATGGCGACATGATGGATGAGATGAGAACCTTAATCTCTCAGTTAAATCTGGGTTCCTGCATTCAGCTATATGGCTAGAGCGCGATCGCGGCAAATTGCTGCAAAAAATTCGGGAGGCTCATCTCATGACCTTTACGCATATTACGCCAGAGTCACCCCGTTGTCTGATTGAATCTCTGGTGAGCGGTACGCCGATTGTTGGTTATGCAAGCAAATATGTTGAGGAGTTGACTGAGCACCAAGGCGGTGGTGCAGTGGTGCCAGTGCATGATTGGCAAAAGCTGGGCGAGCTAATCGCTGCGCTATATCACGATCGCCCTCGCTTAGCCCAACTGATTCAAGCAGCGGGCACCAATGGCTCTAGATTTAATGATGAAGCAGTGTTTCAGGAACGCAGTCAGATCATTAAAAAGCACTTGATTTAACACCCTGAGTGAAGATATTCAATAATCCAGATTCAGTAGATCGCAAATGGGGTTTTGGGAGCTTTGCGATCTACTGAGATTATTCAAGGCAAGCTGTAACTTGCCACTCGCAGGATTAGTTCGCCTGTCCGAGGATTTTGGCTAAAGATAAACGCGCCTTCCTCTACTTCCCCGCTCGATAGAAAATCAATTTGCTGTTCGGCTAATTCTTCTGTTTCACCATTGTGCTTTAGCTCAGCCAGGACTTGTACAGCAGTCGCTGTTTCTCCTCCTGTGTTGGTGACGGTAAATGGCACATAAAACTGGCCCTGTACCTCGCGAACAGCGGTACTACGAACCAGGAACGCCGGTGGAGATTGATCCTGCATCATCCAGCTTAAAAGTACAAGCCCAACGATCGCAGCCACAATTAAAGTTGCGATCGCCAGCGTTACCTGTTCGGCAGAAATTCGCGGCTTGTAACGAAGTTTAGATTCAAACAAAGTGCGTTTCATACGGCTAATCGTCCTGCTGCACCCCCCACCGTAGCGGGTAAGCCTAACAAAATACTATACTTCAGCCAGAGGGTCCAAGGATCAGTCAATGCCAAGCGGTGAAAAAACCACAACATGAAAGCCGCAGCAACCAGTGAAATTAGATAAGACATACTTGTCTCTGCAATCGGACTCTGAAAAAGCCCTTGATGCTGATGTCGCTGTTGCTGGGTTGTGAACCCGGCGGCAAAAACAATGCCGTAGGAAATCAGCAGCGATGCGATGATCACAGCTAATAGCCAAAGTGGAGAAACGGCAGCAGCTAGCATAGGCACCTCATCTGTGGGCGCAATATTAAAAGCAATAATGATAGTGCCTACTAATGTCGCGCCGATATCTGCCAAAGTTGAATTCTGACCTAGTTTAGATTCACCTCCAGAAGATTCAGAATCAGAGGAGGAGGTTACTTTGTCGCCGCCGCTTAACATCGATCGCGATAAGGCGACTCCAATAGAAAAGGGGACAGCTTCAAAAATGATTTTGCCTAGCGCTTCATTTAAGGGGGTAGCACTAGTAATCTCGCGCAGCAGAAATAACATGAAAAGCGCACAGACAATCCCGATCGCTAGAGATTCAACACTATCGATAAGGGCTTGTTTGGGGCTAGTAGGCTGAGATTGGCGAAAGCCATCTGTCCGGTTGAGTAAGAAAAGCATGATCAA
>JAAUOQ010000199.1 GCA_012034795.1 Leptolyngbyaceae cyanobacterium CRU_2_3 | reverse complement strand
GTCATATAATTTCTATTAGCTGATTTTGGAAGCATAAACTTGTCTTAATAAGAAATAAAGAATCCCGTTTAATATCAATACAATAAACTCTCTCTAATCTCGAATCAATTTTTAGCCCCAATAACCATAACAGTTTTATTTTTGGTCCCTTTGAGTCCGAATTAGAGAAAGTTGACTGTATTCCAAAGAATGATAGACGAAAATTTTGATATCAACCTGTTTAAAATGATAAACCATGCCCCTTCGATGAAAATTCTCGATTTCCCGCTAACACTTACACCCGCGTGACCGGTCTAAATGTATGTGCTAGTGAGTCGTATTTTTTAGTGAATATAAAGTGACTTTGGCCAAAATTTTAGCTTTACATTATTGAGGTGTATGTGTTAGCCGGAGTAGACTGTATTAGGTTGTCGATCTATTTGAGACAATTTTAACTGTGTACGATAAAATTCCACAAATCAGAAGATCAAACAGTTTTTAACACCACGCACGAATTCATTTTACAGCTTGTGCAAGAGGGGCACTTTACCGGATTACGTGTTGATCATATCGATGGCTTATACGATCCAGCCGAATACCTCAACCGCTTGCGGGAACATGCTCCTGAACTTTATGTGGGAGTAGAAAAGATTCTAGAACCGCATGAAGAAATGCCATTAAATTGGCCGATCCAAGGTACAACGGGCTATGACTTCATGAGCAAAGTCAACTGCCTATTGTGTCAACAGTCTTCTGAGGCTGAGTTCAATTCGATTTACTACGAATTTATTAGTAAATCAACGCCTTGTGAAGCTCTGATTGATGAAAACAAACGTCTAATTATTGGCAAGCATTTAGCCGGAGATATTGATAATCTAGCGCATCTGCTGAAGCAAATTTCCGATCGCCATCGCTATGCCAGTGACTTCACCATGTATGGCTTGAAGCGGGCATTAGTTGAAATTCTGGCTCTGTTCCCTATTTACCGAACTTACATTAGTCGGGAAGGTTCTCGCAAAGCCGATCAGGAATGTATGAAAGAGGTAATTCACCGTGCCAAAGAGCTAATTCCCAACTTTATTAATGAGTTGTTCTTTATTGAAAAATTTTTACTTCTCGACTTTGATGATCATCTCAGCCGCGAAGACAAAGAGCTATGGCTACATTTCCTGATGCGAATGCAGCAATTTACTGGGCCCTTGATGGCTAAAGGGGTAGAAGATACGGTTTTTTATGTTTATAACCGCCTAATTTCCCTCAACGAAGTTGGCTCTAGCCCACGGCAATTTGGTATTTCGATCGAGGATTTTCATAACTTCAATCAAAGCCGTTCTGCCCAATGGCCTCATGCGCTAAATGCCACTGCAACTCACGATACAAAGCGGGGCGAAGATGTTCGGGCCAGGATTAATGTGCTGTCGGAAATTCCTCAAGATTGGGGAAACCATATTAAAAACTGGAGTGCAATTAATTCACCACTTAAGGAGACAACAAATGGTCTAGCTGTGCCTGCTCCTAATGATGAATATCTGCTCTATCAAACCCTATTGGGTGCTTTCCCGTTTGACAAGCAAGATTATCTTTTGTTTGTCGATCGCATTAAAGAATATATGATTAAAGCAATTCGGGAAGCCAAGGTTAACAGTAACTGGATGCGACCTGAAACTTCCTATGAAGAGGGTCTCACCAAGTTCATAGAACGCATTTTAGAAGACACAGAAGACAATCTGTTTCTGCAAGTTTTTCGCCCATTTCAGCAGAGAATCCAGCACTATGGCATCTTCAATTCTTTGTCGCAAACCCTGCTGAAAATCGTTTCGCCAGGTATCCCCGATCTCTATCAAGGAACAGAACTATGGGACTTAAGCTTAGTTGATCCGGATAATCGTCGTCCTGTAGATTTTGAATTACGCCAGAGCCATTTGAAGGAAATCAAATCCAAAATCAAGGGGAAAGGCAAGTCCAAAAGCAACCTGCCAGCTTATGTTTCAGAGCTACTGAAAACTCCAGAAGATGGTCGAATTAAACTCTTCTTGATTTACAGGGCACTACAGGCTAGACAGGCTTACCCAGAACTCTTTCAACGCGGCGGATATGAAAAGCTGACGGTTCTGGGCAGCCTCAAGGGGCATGTTGTTGCCTTTGCCAGAGACTTAGGGGATACGAAGGCGATCGCCATTGTGCCCCGGTTTTTGACCTCGCTGGTCAAAGAAGGAGAGTTTCCGCTGGGCGAACAGGTTTGGCATGAGACTCGAATTGTGCAGCCTCCTGGCTCGTCTTCTGTGTGGCAGGATGCTATCACAGGGCAAGAGATTCATAGCGAAGATACCCTCTGGTTGAAGGAAATCTTGACGCATTTCCCCGTTGCCCTGCTGATTGGCAAAGTTGAGCCAGCGTTTGATCTAGCGCAACCTAGTAGTGTGCCTGCGGCTGTGCCTGCTATTACGGATGCATCAAGCTAGGTGCCGCTAAATTCCTAAATGTGGATACCGCATTCCGTTTTACCAGTGCCACGCCAACGCCCTGCCCGCTCATCTTCGCCTTCGCCAATGGGCGTGGTGATGGGTTCATCGCCAATGCTGGGGTAGCCTTGATCATGCAGCGGATTATAGATCATGTTGTGTTCGGCAGTGTATGCCCAGGAGTCTTTGCGAGTCCAGGCTGCTAGAGGATTGATCTTCAGACGCTGCTGATTGTCTAGCTCAAACACGGGCATGTTGGCACGGGTGACAGCTTGGTCACGCCGCCGACCCGTAATCCAGGCAACGGTGTGCAGATCATCTAGCCCCCGTTGCAGGGGTTCAATTTTAGTAACATGGTGGAATTTTTGAATATCGGTATCCCAGAGAGCTTCGCCGAACTGAGCCGCAAATTCTTCCCGTGTATCAATGTCAGGAACCTTATAGACCTGAAGGTTGAGAGCATAAAGGGCTTGGGCTTTTGCCACTAGCTCCAACGTTTGGGGAAAGTGATAGAGCGTATTCAAAAACATTACCGGAACCGGCTGAGCAGGCTGAAGCTGACGGTAGAGAATGTCAGTAATCACCAAGTCATCAACGTTAAAAGCGCTGGTTTGCACCAAGCCAGCGGGAATGTTTTCCACACTCCATGCCAGGATGTCTTTGGGGTGAGCTGTATCAAAGCGCTGGTTGAGTTCGTCCAAATCAAACGTTGTGATACTGCCCCCTTGGGGTTCTACAGAATAGCTCGTCATGCTCGTATCGCCTTATCAATAATCTAATCAAGGATAATTTCAATTTTATCGCAGCAAGTCACATAAGCCGATCGGGAATTAGGGGTTGATGAGGGAGCATCCCAGTAGCGCTGCGCCAAAAACCAGATCGGGTTGTCAGAGGCATTTAAGCCAACATGAGATTACCAGGGAACTACTCGACACTGACCCAAGCTTTACAGTGCGGGCTTCCCAATTCATCGGAGGTCTGAATTCTAGAAGCACATGGCCTATAGCTTTACATTGATATTGGTATACCCAGGATTCCACCTCGTAACATAGGGAGCTAGACCCTGAGAGTGGATACAGCGATTAGCGTTTATGGAACCCCTTCCTTCCCCCAAAACCCCTGCGCTCTGGAATCTGTTGCAGTGGATCATCCGCCCGATGGCATATCTAGATGACTGTGCTCGCCGCTATGGCGATCGCTTTGCCATTGATTTTGGCATTCGTCAGCCCTTAATATTCCTGAGCAATCCCCAGGCGATCGAGCAAATTTTGACGGCTCCCCCTCACTCATTTGACTCAGGACGGGCCAACTGGATTCTGAGAGCCACCTTGGGTGACAACTCAATTTTGCTCTTGGATGGCGATCGCCATCAGCGCCAGCGCCAACTCTTGGTGCCCCCCTTTCATGGTGAACGGATCGCGAGCCTATGGTCAGATCATCTGTCAGATGACTGAACAAGTTGCCAGCCAATGGCAGGTAGATCAGCCCTTTACAGCCCGTGCCTCTATGCAGGAAATTTCGCTAGGGGTGATGATCCAGGCGGTGTTTGGACTCAGCGAGGGCGATCGCGCCAATCGCCTCAAAGCTCTGCTCGATGACCTGCTGAAAGTGACTGCTTCCCGGTTTGGCTTGCGATGGGGTTTTCCGATTCTGCAAAAAGACTGGGGAGCCTGGAGTCCAGGTGGGCAATTCAACCGCCGCAAAACAGCAAATTGACGAGTTGCTCTACACCGAGATCCGGGAGCGCCGCGCTAATTTTGACCCAAATCGTACAGATATCCTCAGCCTGTTGCTAGCTGCACGAGACGAAGCCGGGCAGGCAATGACTGATGAAGAACTGCGCGACGAACTCATTACCCTGCTCCTGGCAGGGCACGAAACGACGGCAACTGCCTTAAGCTGGGCATTGTATTGGATTCATGCTTTACCCGATGTCAAAGAGAAAGTGTTAGCAGAAATAGAGCAATTGGGGGATAGTCCCGACCACATGGCGATCGCTCGTGCTCCTTATCTCAGTGCTGTCTGCTCAGAAACCCTGCGAATTTACCCGATCGCTTTGATCACCGAAATCCGAATTGCCAAAGCCCCGATCGCTATCTTGGCAGATCATTTTGAGATCGAGTCACCGTTGGCTCCCTGTATTTATTTGCTGCATCAGCGTCCAGATCTTTATCCAGAGCCAAGTCAGTTCAAACCTGAGCGTTTCTTAGAACGACAGTATTCTCCCTACGAATACTTGCCTTTTGGCGGCAGCAATCGCCGTTGTATCGGTGCAGCCTTTGCCCTATTCGAGATGAAACTAGCTCTATTTAGCATTCTGTCGCGCTATCAGCTAACGTTGGCCGAAACTGGCCCTGTGACTGCCGTTCGTCGGGGGGTCACCGTTGCTCCTAAAGGCGGCGTGAAAATGGTAATGACGGGGCGGATGTCTGAGCGGGAAGATTTACAGGCGATCGCCACGCTAGTTTAGCGTTTCATCTTGCTTAAACCGACACTCTGAAGGGTATTGCGAAGTCAGTGAAGCTTGCCTTTGCAGGCTCCGCATCATAATAGATGAACTCCCCTATTAAATGGCTCATGATCAGTCCTCTTGCTGCTATTCCCATTGCCCTAACGATCGCCGGTTCTGATAGCGGCGGCGGCGCTGGAGTTCAGGCAGACTTGCGAACCTTTGCCTTCCATCGCGTGCATGGCACCTGTGCAATTACCTGTGTCACTGCCCAAAACACCCTAGGTGTTCTGCGAGTCGATCCACTGCCGCCAGAAGCTGTGTCCGCCCAAATTGCCGCTGTGTCAGCAGATATTGGTATCCAGGCGGCAAAGACTGGGATGCTGTTAAATCAAAACATCATTGCCGCAGTGGTGGAGCAGATAGAAGCCATTGGCTTGGCTAATCTAGTGGTTGATCCAGTCATGGTGTCCCGCAGCGGCGCACAACTAATTGACGATGCGGCCATTGCTACCCTGCGCGATCGCCTGATTCCACTGGCTGCGGTGTTAACGCCCAACCGTTACGAAGCCCAAATTCTCAGCGGCATGGAAATTACCTCGCTGCAAGAGATGCAGGCAGCCGCCCAAAAAATTTTGAGTCTGGGTGCAAAGGCGGTGCTGGTCAAAGGCGGCGGCATGAGCGGCGGCTTGCGCGGTGTCGATGTCTGGTTTGATGGCGATCGCATCGTTACCTTGCAAACAGAAACCGTAGACACCTCGGATACCCACGGAACGGGCTGCACCTTGTCAGCCGCGATCGCCGCTAATTTGGCGATCGGGCAAGATCAATTTGAGGCGGTTAGAAATGCCAAAGATTATGTGACAACGGCGTTGCGGTATGCCCTTCGTATCGGCAAGGGGCAGGGCCCGGTGGGGCACTTTTTTCCCTTGTTGCAGAAGTAGAGAGCTTTAGAGCACTGAATTCACACAATTGTCCCATCTTGTAAAAACAAATGGCTCTACAAGATGGGAACAGGGTAGACCTACACCGGTTGCCTGACTTGATAAGGGCTAGTCAGCTGACTCAACTGCTGCACCAACAAGCTCAAGAACAAGCCCACATCGGTGACAACCCCGATTGACTCTACAGAACCGCGATCGCTCAATTTAGTGACCACAGCCGGGTTGATGTCTACGCAGACCATCTTCACCCCTGCTGGAGTCATGTTGCCGACGCCGATGGAGTGCAACATGGAAGACAGCATCAGGATCAGGTCGGACCCCTGAATCAGGCGAGCATAGTCTTCCTGAGCTTCGATCAAGTTCATTTTGGTATCGGGCAGTGGGCCGTCATCGCGGATTGAGCCTGCCAGAGAGAAAGGAACATTGTGCTTCACGCACTCGTAGAAAATACCACTGGTCAATGCCCCTTGCCCAACGGCCTTGGCAATGCTGCCATAGCGCCGGATGGTGTTGATGGCTTTCAGGTGATGCCGATGTCCACCACGAACCGAGACACCCCGCTTCATGTCCATTCCCAGCGAGGTTCCCAGCATGGCTTGCTCAATGTCATGAACGGCGATCGCGTTGCCGCCTAGCAGTGCCTGCACATAGCCCTCGCGCACCAGATGGGAGAGATGCTCGACCCCGCCCGTGTGAATCACCACTGGCCCGCCGACGACCACCACTTTCCCGCCTTGATCGCGAATCCGTCGTAAATCCCAGGCAATTTGCTCAACCACCAGTTCAACACGGCGTTCGCTGGAAACGCCCGACCCCATAAAGCTAAACTCCTTATCAGGATTGCGGGTTTCACGAGACTCCGTTTTGCGAACCGTGCGAATACCTTCGACGCCCACAACAACTTTATCGCCCTTTTTCAGGTCACGTAGCAGCTTGCACTCTGCCAGAAATCCTGCTGGAGTTTGGGAAACCACGATCGCCCCATCCATTCGCTGGTTTTGTACCCGAACCCATTGGCAATTGACCCGGACTTCCGTGGGATAAATCGTAGACACGTAGAAGTCGTCAGGGGAGACACCATCCAGCACCACGGCTTCGAGGGGATTATCGCAAAGTTCTTGGGGACGAGCCACAGCACCCATGTCAATCAATTGCGACATGATGTTTTCCATCACCTCATGGGAGGGAGCCGTCACCCGGATTTCGGCTGAAGAGGTGCTGTTGCGCTGTTCGCCCAAATTAAAGGTCAGCACTTGGAAGGTGCCGCCGCCTTCCACAATTAAATCTAGGGCCTGGTTAATCAGACCCGAATCGAGCAAGTGCCCTTCGAGCTGAATCGTGCGAGTTTCGATGGTTGCTGATGCTTGATGCAGGGGTTCAACGGCTTCAGTTGTCCTGAGTGTCAGACACTTGGCGGCTCCACCAGCCTTGAGGAATTCTGTCAGGGGGGTTTCAATGATCCTAAATCCGGCTTCCCCTAAGCGTGCTTTCAAGTCATCGCTGATTTTGTTCAGGATAATCAGGCGATCGACATTTACCGCATTGCAGGCAAAGTTAACCGCATCTGCCTCATGCACGGCAATTCGCTTGGCTTCAGGAACCCGCAATTCAATCATGCGGTTAGAGTAGGCATCAAATGCTGCTGGATAGTAGAGCAGGTAGCCATCGGCTAGCGGACAAAAGCAGGTGTCTAGATGGTAGAAGCGTTCATCCATCAGCCGTAGCGATATGACTTCAATCCCCAGCCATTTTGCCAAGTAGGGATGGGAATCTAGTTCTGATCTAAAGCCGTAACCCGCCCACAGCCAGCGTCCTTCGCGATCGAGCAAGGCATCGCCAGCCCCTTCAAACGGTAAATCTTTAGGCAACACATGCACGGTAAAGCCTTGATCCTCAAACCATTTTTGGAAAAAGGGTTCTTCCCCTTGACGTTCTTTATGAAAGAAGCGACTTAAGACAACCGTATTTTCTAAGACTAGTCCCGCATTGGCCGTAAACACCATATCGGGCACCCCTTTTTCGGGTTCAACCAGATCGACAATCGCGTTGTCCTTTAAGATATGAAAAAGCCCTTGCCATTGTTCAA
>JAAUOQ010000198.1 GCA_012034795.1 Leptolyngbyaceae cyanobacterium CRU_2_3 | reverse complement strand
AGGGCTGAGCATACCCTATGCAAAGCAAGCTACGGGTAATATTCTTGGCAAGATTGCATCAATTTTTAGACGAATGCTCAGCCCCTACGCCAGATCAACACAAACTGAGATAAAACCAGGCAAAGGGTAGGCAAAAGGAAGCGTGACGTGCAGAAATGGTTGTCGATCGTCGGCATGGGTGAAGATGGACTGGCAGGGTTGAGTCCGGTCGGTCTATCGTTACTGGAGCAAGCAGAAGTTTTGGTGGGTGGAGAACGCCATCTTGCTATGGTGCCGATCTCCGATCCGCGAGAAAAGCTGCTGTGGACTTCCCCCATTGCAACCTCGATTCAGCAAATTCTCGATCGACGAGGGCAATCGATTTGTGTTTTAGCAAGTGGCGACCCCATGTGCTACGGCATTGGGGCAACCCTAACTCGACACATTGCGATCGCTGAGATGACGATCGTCCCAGCCGTCTCTGCTTTTAGCCTTGCCTGTGCCCGCCTAGGTTGGTCACTTCCCGAAGTCGAAACCCTTAGCTTGTGCGGTCGCGATCCTGTCCTGCTGAACGCAGTGTTGTTTCCCGGTGCGCGATTGCTGGTTTTGAGTGCAGACCGCCACACACCCCTAACCGTTGCCAGCTTGCTCACCCAAGCAGGCTTTGGCGACAGTCAAATCACCGTCTTGGAGCGCATGGGCGGCAGTCACGAACGCATCATTGCCGGACTGGCTTCTGAGTGGACAACGACCGATCTTGCCGATCTCAACACCCTGGCAATTACCTGTATTCCCACCTCACCATTCTTGCATTCTCCGCTGGCTCGCTCTGCCGGACTGCCAGACACGGCTTACCATCACGACGGACAACTCACGAAGCGAGAAGTGCGCGCTGTTACCCTTTCTGCCCTGGCACCCCTGCCTGGACAACTGCTATGGGATGTGGGGGCGGGCAGTGGCTCGATCGGGATTGAGTGGATGCGAAGCGATCGCCGCTGTCGCGCGATCGCTATTGAGCAACACCCCACTCGACTGCAATTCATTGCCGACAATGCCGCCGCCCTCGGTACACCCCATCTGCAAATTGTGGCTGGCAAAGCACCCGCTGCGCTCCAAGATCTGCCCGAACCAGATGCCATCTTTATCGGAGGCGGATTGACTACCCCCGATTTACTGGACACCTGCTGGCGATCGCTGCGATCGGGTGGGCGGTTGGTGGTCAATGCCGTCACCATTGAAAGTGAACAAGTGATCTTTCAACAGCAACGAAAACTGGGGGGAGAACTGACGCGCATTGCCATTCAGCGGGCAGAACCCATCGGTCAGTTTTTAGGGTGGCGATCGCTCGCGACTGTTACCCAGTGGGTTGTGATCAAATCGTCCTGAACCATTAACTGTGCTGTTTTAACAACTGTGCTGTTTTAACCATGCCAATGCACTCTCAATATCTGGGACACTTTCAGCATCAGGCATCGCAGGACGCTGGATCATCACAATCGGGATACTCAATTCGCGCGCAGCCATGACTTTAGCATAGGTGGCATCGCCGCCACTGTTTTTGCTGACGATCGCCTCAATCTGATAATTCCTGAGCAATTGCCGCTCTTGTTCCAAATTGAACGGCCCGCGATCAAGTAGCAAGTGTCCTGGCGGCATCGGGATCTCTGAGGTAGGCGGATCAATGGAGCGGATGAGAAACCAAAGATGGGCTAACTGCGAAAATGGTGCCAGTTGCTGTCTGCCAATGGTAAGAAAAACTCGCTTTGTCCAGGGTGGAATGGCTGCCGCCGCCGCTGCTACTGTGGGAACTTCAATCCATGCATCGCTCGCGATTGGCTCCCAGGCAGGACGCACCAGCATCAAATACGGAATTGCGGCCGCGTCTGCGGCTTGGGCCGCATTCCAGGAAATTTGGGCCGCAAAGGGATGAGTCGCATCGATCAGCAGATCAATCTGTTCGATTCGCAAATAGTCAGCCAGTCCAGTAGGGCCGCCAAAACCACCCACACGGACTGCTCCAGCGATCGGCAAAGGGGTTTGTGTGCGTCCTGCTAGGGACGTGATGATCTCTAGTTGGGGCAATTGGCGCGCTTGGATCGCCAGTGCTGTCGCCTCTCCAGTGCCGCCCAGAATTAGAACTCTCACACTTCGCCCCGATCGCTTTTCTTGGCTTGCTTTATCTTGGCTCACTTTATCTTGGCTCGCTTTTCTTGGCTCACCAATATAGGTATAGCAACATGCGATCGCCCTCTTGTCCAGATGATATCAGTAGATCGCAAATAGAGTTTTGGGGTGCGCGTCGCGCACCCCAAAACTCCAAAATCCTGGTTTTCCAAGGATTATTTGGAGCTTTATGGTCTACTGAACATAGCAAGTTTCAACAAGTTTCAATTGTTTGGAGTACGGATCATTTTTGAGAAGCTATTTAGAGTACAGCTTCTCAAAAATAATCTGATTTTAGCTGAGTGCATAGCGCTATATAACGATTAAGAACCTGTTGGTGATCCCCATGTCCTATGACAATTTATGCAA
Organism: Leptolyngbyaceae cyanobacterium CRU_2_3; assembly: GCA_012034795.1. Taxonomy (GTDB): domain Bacteria; phylum Cyanobacteriota; class Cyanobacteriia; order Elainellales; family Elainellaceae; genus Drouetiella. The sequence goes on along the minus strand of JAAUOQ010000198.1, from coordinate 5,437 downwards.
AATGCTATCAGAAAAGTATCCAGACCGCTTTGCATCTTGGGCGTTGAGAAAACCCCAACAATCAGTCGAAGTGCTCAAAACAGAACTCAGCATTGAACCCATTCGTGCTGACTACGTCACCTTTTTACGAACCCAACGGCAAATTTTGCATTTGGAATTTCAAACCAAACTGGAATCTGATCCACCCTTACCTCTGCGAATGTTGGATTATTGGGTCAGACTGCATCGGCTCCACCGCTTACCTATCACCCAAGTGGTGGTATTGCTCCTGCCACCACCCGAAGGTATTCTTATACAGACAGCTTTTGAATCAGAGACAACCTATCACCAATATCGTGTCGTCAAGCTTTGGGAGGAAGACCCAGCCGTTCTTTTGGAAGACCCAGCCCTGCTGCCTCTGGCAGCCTTAGCCTCAACAACAGCTTCTGATCAACTGCTGCAAGATGTAGCAAAACGGGTGAATCAGCTAGATCCAAAGCGCCGACAAGAAGTATCTTCCTACGTGCAGGTGTTAGCAGGGTTAAAATTTGAGAAAAGCTTGATCCGTCGGATTTTCGGGAGGGCATGATGCGAGAGTCCGTAATTTACCAGGAAATTTTAGAAGAAGGTCGCCAAGAAGGTCGCCAAGAAGGTCGCCAAGAAGGTCGCCAAGAAGGAGAGCGATCGCTTGTGCTCTTATTATTAGAACAACGAGTGGGGAAATTGTCTGATGATTGGCGCGATCGCGTTTCTGACTTGTCTTTGGAACAGCTGGAATCACTGGCGATCGCGCTGCTGGGTTTTACAAGACAATTGGATTTAGAAGATTGGTTATCCAAAAATCAGGAATTATACCAACCAGAGTTGAAAATGCAACGAGCATCGAAAGAGGATAGAAATTTGCCTTAACTTCCAGGATGTTGTGATTCAACTATTCCTTCGGTTTCATTAACTAGCGATCGCAGTTGGTCTAAAACTTCTGGCGATGCCTGTTGCCATAAATTTCGTTGATTGGCTTCCAGCAGTCGTTCTGACATATCGCGCAGTGACCGAGGATTGTTTTGTTGAAGAAATTGCTGCACTGCTTCATCCAATAAATAGGCATCGGCAACGCCCTGATACATAAAGTCTTCAACACAGTTTGTGGTTGCATCGTAGCCAAACAGGAAATCTAAAGTAGCTGCCATTTCGCAAGCTCCCTTATACCCATGTCGCATCACTCCGGCAATCCACTTAGGATTCACCACTCTAGAGCGATAGACACGGGCAATTTCCTCGCTGAGTTTGCGAACTTGGGGTTGTGTCATCCGAGAATTGTCTCCCAAATAGGTCTCTGGTGTTTTCCCCGATACTAAACGGGCTGCTGCCGTTAGTCCGCCTTGAAACTGGTAATAATCATCAGAATCCAGGATGTCATGTTCCCGATTATCCTGATTTTGCAAGACAACTTGTAACGAGCCTAACCGCTGCATGAAGGCTTCCGGCGCAGATTTGCCCTCGGCATTGCGCGTGTAGGCATAGGCACTCCAGTTGATATAGGCGCGGGCTAAATCTGCTTCGCTTTCCCAATTCTGAGATTCAATGAGTCCCTGTAATCCGGCTCCATAGGCGCTGGGCTTGGAACCAAAAATCCGATAGTGCGATCGCGCTGCTGCCTGCTCTAGGGTCAAGCCCTGAGTTTGCCAGTCGGCTTGCTCTTGCTGCACTTGGGCAGCTAGGGGGTTTTGGTCAGCGGGTTCTTCCAGACGGGAAACGGCATGAACGGCACTATCGAACAGATCAATCAGGTTGGGAAAGGCATCCCGGAAAAGCCAGAAATTCGCAGCATCACGTCTACCCGTGGACGACCTAAAAGGGAGAGGGGCACAATTTCAAAATCAACCACGCGCCGCGATACCCCATCCCAAACGGGACGAACCCCCAAGAGTGCCAACGCTTCAGCGATATCATCGCCACCTGTTCGCATCATCGAAGTTCCCCAAATCGACAAGCCCAGAGTTTTGGGATATTCCCCTTGATCTTGGGTGTAGCGCTCCACCAGCGTTTCTGCGGCTTTGCGTCCAATATCCCAGGCCGTTTCTGTAGGAATTGCCCGAATATCGACCGAGTAGAAATTGCGTCCTGTGGGTAGTACCTCCGGTCTCCTCGCGTTGGCGCGCCCGCTGCCCCACTGGGGATATAGCGGCCATCCAATCCTCGTAAGAGATTGACAATTTCTTGATCGGTTTGGTGCAGGTTCGGTAAGAGCCGATCGCCGATCCACATCAGTTCAGCCTGGGTGCATTCACCTATGTCATCTAACCTGTCCTGCCAATTTTGTTGATCAATGGTATCTTCAATGAGTTTCTCAACGAGTTCAGCCGCTGTTTCCTCAATCACTGCGATCGCATCTCCCACAATCCGACAACCTTGAAGTTGATGGATGAGTAGTTTTCTCTAAAAGCTGTCCTAAATCGGTTGTCAGTGGATCAATTTCTAGATGCCAATCTTGGGCGATCGCTCGTGTTAAACCCTGACGCCCCGACGCCAAAATAGGATTAAGATTATGGGTGGGATTACGGGCGATTGCTACAATTAAGTCGCGCAATTGCCGGCCTTGAGGACATTGTCCAAAAATATGCAAACCATCGCGAATCTGAGCTTCTTTGAGTTCGCACAGGTAGCCATCGGCAGTGGTTAAGGCAGTGGCTAGTGTCGAGTCATCCAGCAGTTCTGCTGCAATGCCTAAATCATGTAGTAAATTCTCTTGAATAATGAGTTGTGTCAGGCGATCGCGAATCGGGCTAAGTCGCACAGGATCAAGCATTTGAGCTTCATAATACTCATCAATTAAACCCTCTAGCTGATGCAAACTGCCATAGAGTTCGGCGCGAGTCATCGGTGGGGTCAGATGATCCAAAATGACGGCTTGCGATCGCCGCTTTGCTTGGGAACCTTCGCCCGGATCATTGACAATAAAGGGATAGAGATGGGGCATTGCTCCTAACATGGCTTCGGGGTAGCAATTTTCAGACAATGCTACACTTTTGCCGGGCAACCATTCTAAGTTGCCATGCTTGCCCACATGCACAATTGCATCGGCCGCAAATTCGTGACACACCCACTGGTAAAAAGCAGCATAGGCATGAGTTGGCTCTAAATCCGGTGCGTGATAGTTGAGGGCAGGATCGCGATCATATCCCCGTGCAGGCTGGATGCCCACAAAAATATGACCCAATTGCATCCCCGCAATTGGAAATTCAACATCTTCGGGTTCTCCCCATCGCTGTTGCATCCCCGCTTGCACTGCGATCGGCAATTCTCGAAAATAATCCTGATATGCCTTCAGAGACACCGATTGCCGCACCTGACGCCACCCAAAACTGTCAGGATCGTTCGTGGTTCCAGCTAGGAGGCGATCGATCAATGCATTCCCGGTTTCTGGAATAGTCCCAGTCTGATATCCAGCCGCCTGTAGTGCTTTCAAAATCTCCACACAGCTAGCTGGAGTATCCAAGCCAACGCCATTAGCCAGTCGTCCATCGCGGGTGGGATAGTTGGCTAGAATCAGCGCAATTTTTCGTTTGGCAATTGGCGTGTGCCGCAACTTGACCCAACGGGCCGCCAATTCTGCGACAAAGTTGATCCGAGAGGGTTCTGGTTCATACACCACAATATCGGTTTGCAATTGAGTATTTTGGGTCTGGACAGATTTAAAGGAAACCACTCGCGTGATAATTCTGCCATCCACTTCAGGTAACACAACATTCATTGCCATATCTCTGGGCGTTAAACCCTGCGATCCATTCTGCCAAAACTCACGGGTGACACCGCTAAAAATGACCTGCAACACTGGGACATTTAGCCTTTGCCACAGATCCACTTGTGGCGTATCGGTTTCCAGGCTGGCTAATGAAAAACTTGTGGTGTTGAGGATAATATCAACTCTGCCCTGGCATTGATGGATTAACTCTGTTTGCACATCCGGTTCTTTCAGCGATGAAACAAACAGCGGCAGGGGAGCCAGATTCTGACGATACAGAGCCTCACAAAGGGCATCGATCGCTGCTGTATTCCCGGCTAAATAATGCGCCCGATAGAACAAAATGCCTACCTGTCCTATGGGGTGAGTCGGCAACGGGCGATCGCTCCCATACACTCCTATACGGGGGACAAGCTGAGGCGCTTGATAATCACAAGGGTGATCCAGAAAGCGGGCAGCCAAAAATCTCAGCAGATTTTGGTAATTTTCCACGCCCCCTTCCATGAAGTACCGCCAAACCTGATTGACATCCGCCAGCGATGCCGTGGAATGGCTGATCAACGTGGGGTCGGGTCGCTCATCCCCAGGTAGCACAATCAGGGTTGCGCCAGTTTTTGAACAGTTTCTTGCACCACCTCCAGCCCATAACTCCAATAAGACTGCCCCCCAATTAGCCGCAACACAATCACCTGGGCCCCCGACAAAACATCGTCAGCATAGGTGTCGATCGTCAGTTGTTGTTGAAGCTGGAGCAAACTTGCCACCCGAATTTGCGGAAATTCTGCGGGCAGTTGGGCAGCAGCGAGAGTTTGAATGTCTGTATCTGCGGCACTGATCAGGACAATGGGGGCAGGTTGCTGCTCCACAAAAATCACGCCATCAGCAGACGGATTCCAGCCTCCTGGTATAGTAGCAAGACGATGCATAGGTTCTCAGAGTTAGGGGAACAAGTTAGAGCAGCTAGTTAGAGTAACAAGTGAGAGCAGCAGGTTAACAGGACAGGGCGCAAGACATGGCTATCATTATTGCAGGAGAACGCAGCGGCGTTGGTAAAACGACAGTAACACTAGCGCTATTGGCGGCTCTGCGATCGCGAGGTCAAGCCGTACAGTCATTCAAAGTTGGGCCGGATTACATTGACCCGATGTTTCACCAGGTGGTCACAGGTCTGCCTGTCGCAATCTCGACCCGATCTTGACCTCAGAAGCCTATGTGCAGCAGTGTTTTGCGCGCCATTGCCACGTTGGAGAAGCCGTCCTAATTGAAGGCGTAATGGGATTATTTGACGGCGCATCGGGCAGTGAAGATGTGGCGAGTACTGCCCATGTAGCTCGGCTCTTGCAGGTTCCAGTCGTGCTAATCCTCAATTGCAGCAGCCTTTCTCGCTCCGTCGCAGCGATCGCCCACGGCTATCGCACCTTTGACCCCCGCCTCCAAATTGCGGGCGTTATTCTCAACCGAGTCAGCAGCGATCGCCATCTAGAACTGCTTACCGATGCCCTTGCCCCGTTGCATCTGCCTATTTTAGGCGTTCTGCGCCGTCAAGATGACATTGCCATCCCCGATCGGCACCTCGGTTTAGTCCCTGCCACAGAGCTAAATGGTTTGAATGCCATTCTCGATCGCCTGGCCCATCTCGGCGAAGCCTGCTTCGACTGGACAACCTTACTCCCCCTTCTCCACTCACCCCTATCTCCACTCCCCCCTCGCCCCCCT
>JAAUOQ010000197.1 GCA_012034795.1 Leptolyngbyaceae cyanobacterium CRU_2_3 | reverse complement strand
CTCCCCACAGATCCAATTGCTTCCACTATTTCTCGGACTCCACCCGCAGTTCAACTGGAAACACCTGACTCAGGCATTACCAGCTATGCTCAACAGTTTGAGCTATCTGTTCAGCCGTCAAATGCGGTGCTGCAACGGCTGATGCAAAACAGCAAGGCTGACAATCTCTATGCCCAGATATCTGCACCTCCAGATGGGTATTTAGAATCTTCAGAAGAACTGCTGAAAAGCATCGAAGAGGAAAATTCTCATTTACGGGCTCAGCGGAGAGTTGATTTACTAGATACGTTGCTGACGCCGTTGGGAATTGGCTCAATGCTGCTGTTACTGCTCTCTAGCGCTACGTTGGGGTATGTAATCATGAATCCCTCTAGTCTGAGTGCTTTTTTATCCCCTACATCTAGTGGTAGCCCTTCTAACGATGCCAACAGTCCTTTAACGCGAGTTCCTACGACACCAATTGATGTAGCGCCCCCCTCTCCGGATCTGGCGGCACGAGAATTTAAAGAGCTGAATCTTGATTCGCTCAGTACGCTACCCGGTGCAGAGCGCGATCGCCTTCCCCTACAAAACCCGTTTCTGAAACGTCGGGCAAGCCGGCCAGAAGTCAGCCCAGTCCAAGCTCGCAAGTTGCTTCGGAGGATTCGCCATCCCAAAGCGTCTATGCCGAACCAGCCATCGTACAGCAGTCTGAGTTGCCAGCGATCGCGGTTCAGGCTGAGCCACCTGTAGAGCCTGTGCCTGCTTATCAACCAGCACCGCCTGTAGAGCCTGTGCCTGCTTATCAGCCTCCTCAGTCTGCACCCGTTCCAGAAACTTCTCGTGCAGTTGCACCCACACCTGATGCCGCTGCTGTTCTTCCTCGGACTCCTGCTCCTGGTAACCTGTACCATGTAGGAGTCGATTACAGCGGTGATTCAAGCTTACAGCAAGCTCGATCCGCAGTTCCGGATGCCTACGTGCGAAATTTACCCTCCGGCAGTGCCAAGGTGCAAATGGGTGCATTCAGCAATGAGGCGGCTGCCCAAGAGCGAGTTCAAGAACTACAGCAGCAAGGTATTGCTGCCCAAATTTACCAGCCTTAAGTTTTTTGATGCGCCTTTCGGAAGGTCAATGACGAGAGAGTGGAATAATACATCCCCATTCTCTGATCATCCTGCACTTCGTGGCACAGCCTAGAAGGACAGCAGAACCAGCGTCATGAAAAACAGCGTCATCGCTGCCATGACGATCATCATGGTGCGGGCTAAACGCTGGGGGACAAACTGAAGGTAGCGCAAAAACCCCCAGGCGATCGTTTGTAGGGCTGCTAGCAGCATGAGCTGCCCTTGCAAATTATTGGGACTTCCCATTTTTTCCCGCAGACCTGGAACCGCGACTGTTGCCACCATGAACACGATCCCCCCAAGGGTGCCGATCGCTGCTAAAAAAGCAAACGTGACCGTTATTCCTTGGAGAAAGAACTTACCCTCGCGCCGCAGATACCCCATAGTTATTTTGCTGCCCACAGGAGGCGCAAGTTTAGGCAAATTAGGCAAATATTGAAGCAACTTTAGCCGCTTCAGCCACTTTAACTACACTTCAGCCACTTAAACTACAATTTAAGGCACAATCAACACCGGGCAGGGCGACAAATTGATTACCCGGTTTGTAACGCTATCGTGTACGCCCTCTTCGGTGAGTCCCAATCCCCGACATCCCATGATAATTAAATCGGCGGAAATTTCATCCGCCACATCACAAATTGTGAACGCAGGCTTGCCCTGACGCTCCACCACCTCTGCCTCAATGCCCAGGTTTGAAAAGAGAGATTTAGCGGTTGCAAGTAGTTCAGCGATCGCCTGGGGTGAGGCCATTTCTTGTTCAGCCAGGGTTGTGGGAGTATCTTCGGCTTCTAGCGATTCTACAACTGAAAGGAGCACCAACTTGCTGTGGTGGGTTTTGACAACCTTGGCAACCATATCAGCGGCTTCGCGGGATTCAGGGCTGCGATCGATGGGAAATAAAACTGTCTTAAACATAGCTACCTCGCTGCGGCATAGACTCCGGTAAAATTGGGTCGGAGCAGTTGGGGATCGGGAATAGAGAGTGAGGGGTTGAAGGGACTGATAGCGATGCTATCAAACTTCTTTAATAACCTGTTTAGCTCAGATTAATCATCCTGTGTACTTTTGAGTACTAGGTTACAGATTTTTTTAACCCTTGGGCTGTCAGCGCAATTCTTGACTTGAGAAATGTCCCCAATGCTTTACAATGCTTAATAAGTAGAAATACTCATTTTCAAAGGGAATTCAAGCTGTGTCAAAGAAAAGCTTATCAACACTCACGACAGCAGATTTGTCGGGCAAAAAGGCTCTCGTTCGGGCAGATTTTAATGTGCCTCTGGATGACCAGGGTAACATTACTGACGATACGAGAATTCGGGCTGCTCTTCCTACCATTCAGTATCTCTCTTCCAATGGCGCAAAGGTGATTCTTTGTAGCCACTTTGGACGACCCAAGGGCGATGATTTTGCCTCTCGTCTCAAAGATAAATTTCGGTTGACCCCGGTCGCTAGTCGGTTGTCGGAATTGCTTAACAAGCCAGTTGTCAAAACAGATGACTGTATTGGTGAGGCGGTTGTCGCTAAAGTGGGCGAGATGCAGAACGGCGATGTGCTGTTGTTAGAAAATGTTCGCTTTCATCCAGAAGAAGAAAAAACGAGCCAGCGTTTGCCGAACAGTTGGCATCGATCGCTGACTTATATGTTAACGATGCATTTGGCACAGCACACCGGGCTCATGCTTCTACAGAAGGCGTCACCCATTACCTGACTCCCTCCGTTGCAGGCTACCTGATCGAGAAAGAATTGCTATATTTACAAGGGGCAATCGAAGTTCCCAAGCGGCCGTTAGCGGCTATCATTGGGGGTTCTAAGGTATCTAGCAAGATCACCGTGATTGAGACACTGTTGGATAAGGTAGACAAGCTACTGATCGGCGGTGGTATGATTTTCACTTTCTACAAGGCTCGTGGACTCAGCGTTGGTAAATCCCTAGCGGAAGATGAGTTTCTTGACCTGGCAAAGACCCTGGAAGCCAAAGCTAAGGAAAAAGGCGTTGCTCTGCTCTTGCCTACCGATGTGGTGGTGGCGGACAACTTTGCGCCAGACGCTAATGCTCAAACCGTGAGTATTGAAAATATCCCTGACGGTTGGATGGGTCTAGATATTGGGCCCGACTCAGTGAAGGTTTTCCAAGAAGCGCTGGCAGACTGCAAAACAGTGATCTGGAATGGTCCAATGGGCGTGTTTGAGTTTGACAAATTTGCTGCGGGGACTGAGGCAGTGGCCCGTTCGTTGGCAGAAATTACCAAAACAGGGGCAACCACCATTATTGGCGGGGGTGACTCTGTAGCAGCCGTTGAGAAAGTGGGCGTCGCAGAACAAATGAGCCACATTTCTACGGGTGGCGGAGCTAGTCTAGAACTATTGGAGGGCAAAGTTCTACCAGGAATTGCCGCCCTGGATGATGCTTAGGCAAAAATTGAGTAGATTTTGGTGAATCGGTACATTTGGTGAATCGGTAAAGTAGAGGCGTGAGCGATCGCGCCTCTTTTTTGGCCCATAGCAATTTTCAGTAAGGCTAATTCAGCAAGGCTTCCACAAATTCGTAGCTGGAGAAAGGACGCAAATCTTCGATGCCTTCACCCGCTCCAATAAAGCGGATGGGCAATCCTAATTGCTGCACCACTGCCAGGGCAATGCCGCCTTTTGCCGTGCCGTCCAGTTTCGTTAACACAACACCACTGAGCTTGGCAGCTTCCGAAAACACTTCTGCTTGGCGTAAGCCATTTTGTCCGAGTGTAGAATCCAACACCAATAGCGATTCAACCTTGGCATCTGGCGCTTTCTTATCAATGATGCGGCGAATTTTGCTGAGTTCGTCCATCAGGTTTTTCTTATTTTGCAAGCGTCCAGCCGTGTCAACAATCAACAGTTCTGTACCGCGTGCTTGAGCAGCCGCGATTGCATCAAACACCACCGCAGCCGGGTCGGTATTCTTGCCAGGATTGGCAATCACCTCAACATTGCTGCGTTCACCCCACACCCGCACCTGCTGGACAGCAGCGGCTCGGAAGGTATCGGCAGCAGCAATTAGGCAGCGATAGCCCGATCGTTGGGCAATGTGGGTAAGTTTGCCGATCGTTGTCGTTTTTCCGGCTCCATTCACACCTGTCACCAGCCAAATATTGAGCCGGTCTTTTCAGGAATCAGCATCGGGGCATAAGCATGTCCAAGGGGCTGATCGAGCATTTCGCGCAGCAGTTGCTTCAGGTAGGCGATCGCCTCTGAAGGGGGCAAAACTTCCTGTCTCAGCTTAGCCTGAAGCGACTCAATAATATAGTCTGTTGCCGCAACGCCCACATCGGCTTGCAGCAGCAATGACTCAATCTCCGAAACGGCATCCTGGTTCAGCGGTCCCTGACCGACGATTGCCCGCAGCTGGTTGACCAAACTGCGGCGAGTTTTGTCTAAGCCTTGCCGCAACCGCTTCAGCCAGGTAATTTCTTCTAGCGACACCTCTTCAGGCCGACGCCCCTGTGCTGCCAGCACCTCGGCCGACCACATAAACCCCTCATCCAGCACAAAATCTGGCAGAGAATCTGACACCAAATCTGCCGATGGCGAAGGGGTGTCCGTTTCAGCCATTGCGGACAGTCGAGCCGCTTCCGCCGCGATCGCCTCTTCCTTTAACCGCTCTATGCGTTCCAGACGCTCAGCTTCAGCTTTTGCCCAGAAGGGTAGTGGAGTGGCAGGAGAAGGTTCAACAGTTGGGATTTCAGCGATAGGAGTTTCAGCGACAGGTTCAGATTCGACAGGCTCAGATTCGACAGGCTCAGGTTCGACAGGCTCAGGTTTGGCTGGCTCAGGCTCGACCAGAGCTTTGGGTGCGGCTTCGGAGGGAGGTTCAGAGAATTCAACACCTGCCGTTACAGCCGTCTCAGGTTCAGCCGCGATCGCATCAGGCGTAGCTGCGGCAACACGTTCAGGGGTGAGGATTTCAGCAGGAGCAGATTCACTCGTCTGCTGCTGGACAGTTTCTTGCTGGCGTTTCCGAATATTTTCGTAAGCGAGTTTAGCCCAGTTGAGTTGGTCTTGAGCGATCGCCGGATTTTCAGCAGCTATTGCTGCTTGTCCTACCGAGGGTGCTTCTGATTTTTCTGGGGTGGGCGACTCTGCTGAAGCGGGTTTAGCAACTTCGGTCGATTCAGCCTGATCGGCAGATGGGTCACTGAATTGACGGTTAAACCAGTTAAAAGAAGCCATAAACACCTGCCTTACTGACCAAAACTCTCACTCTCTTATCACTTTAGAGAAAAACGGCAGCATTCAGGTATTTGCTGACTCTCCAACCTCTGATTCCTCAGTTTGTGGAGAAGGTTTACCCGACAGGCGATCGCTGATTCGCCGCAGAACGCCATTGATAAAGCGGTGTCCATCGTCTCCACTGTAACGTTTAGCCAGTTCCACCGGCTTCGTTGATCGCTACCTGCTGCGGCACACCCAGCCGCCAAAATTCTGTAACCGCAATTCGCAGAATATCTTGATCGATGCGGGCTAAGCGATGCATTTGCCATTCCACCATCGAAGCGTTGATTAATTGGTCCACCTCAACCCGGTTTGCCTGCACCTGCGTCAGCAGTTCCATAACATAAGCCCTCACTTCTTTTTGGTTGGCAAGCTGGATAAATTCTGGTAACTCCAGTGCTGCACCCATCCGATTGATGGCAGTCTGCGTGAGTTCCAGGGCATCTTTCACCATGGTTCTAGCACTTTGCACATCGCTCGCTCGTGTCTCACTGCTGAGTAGGCGCTCACTGCCCCGATTTAGTTCAGCGGCGGCCGTTTCCAAGGTGTCTTGTATTTCTGTAGTCAGGGTCCGGATTGCTGCCACAACCACATCCTGAAGCTGTTGAGTTTGCAGTTTGTCTGGTTTTGCAGGGAGTTGACCAATGCTTAAAAGGGCGAGTTCACGGGAGATGCGACGAGCTTGCATAGGAAAGAGTGGGGAATGGGGAGTGGGGAGTAGCTTACTGCTGAAGCGGCAGGTTGATTCGTAAAAGCTGATAGACTGCGGCTTGAGCGATCGCTGTGTGAGGGTATTGGTTGGGATCTAACAATCCAACTTCGTCGAGTTTGCGAGTTCTTCCTAGTATCAGGATAGAGGGTGGCTCTGGGCTTTGGTTGGCAAGTTTTTGCAGGCGCTTGGGCACTTCTGCCAGATCTTCTACGTACAAAATCGAGCGCTGCGTATAAAATACTACGCTCGGTTTGGCGAAGCCTACCATAACGACGGGTTCGGCGGGTTGTTGAACTTGTACAATCTTTTCGGCTATTTGCCGTAAGGGTAATTGCCGTTGGGAATCCATCAGCATCGTGGTGGGCATCAGCACCAGCAGGACAAAAGCTGTAAAGCTGATTAAATTGATACCCCAGAGCCAACGTCCTTGACGTCGCAGTAGCAAAATCAAGGCAGCGATCGCTCCAGTTCCCCAAATCACTGCTCCCACGATTAAAAGTCCGGATTGCTCAAGCAATTCTGGAAATTTTGGCATTTCTGGATCATCGCCCATCCAGTTTGGGCAATAGAGCGTTGCTCCGGCTAAGACTGCCAAAAGTCCGACATTGAGAAAATCGCTGATCCAGGGATGACGATGAACCCGCGATCGGGTCATTTGGTCGCTCCAGAATAGGGCTGTCATCATGGCAGCAGCAGGCAATAACGGGATAGTGTAGCTGGGAAGTTTGGTGACAGCGATGGTAAAAAAGCCAAAAATGACAACAAACCAAATCAAGGCAAATAGTCCCAATTGGGCAGAACGAGGCTGCTGTTGCCAGTGGCGACGTTGCCAAAACCTTAGCCGAGCGATCGCCACTGGTAAATACACTGACCAGGGCGCAAACCCAATGAACACTACCAAAAAATAGAAAAACCAGGGAGCCGAGTGATGGTTAACCACTTGGGTGAATCGCTCAAGGTTGTGGTAGCCAAAAAACGAATTGATATAAGCCTCGCCATTGGCTTGAATCACCAGAACAAACCAGGGAATGGCGATCGCTGCAAACAACAGCCCCCCCCGCAGCAGACGCATTTCCTGTAAGACAGGACGCAGGTTGCCGATGTATAGCAAGAAAGCCAGGATAATTAACCCTGGTAGCACTATCCCCACAGGGCCCTTAGCGAGAACAGCCAGGGCACTCAGTACATAAAACGCTAAGTACCAGCGCTGTTGCACTTGGGGCTGCTCTGGTTGGGCATATCCCAGGAAAAAGGCTAGGAGTGCAGAATCCATACAGCCCGTCAGCAGCAGGTCAGACACGCCTGTGCGCGCCCAGACAATTGTTTGCGGATTGAGGGCAATGAGTGCCGAACCAATACAGGCAGAAATCCAGAGTTGGGTTGAAGCAGGAGAGGACTGGGCTAGCTCTGCTACTGGGTCTAAAGCTGAGTCTGATGCAGCTTTTTTGGGGCTAGGATAGCCAAACCGCAGCAGCGCATAGAACCCCAGTGCCGTAATGCCTGTTGCTGCTAGGGCAGAGGGAAGACGGGCTGACCATTCGTTGACGCCAAGGGTTTGGTAGGCGATCGCCATCATCCAATACACCAGCGGTGGTTTATCAAAGCGAGTCACGCCACCAAAGTATGGGGTAATCCAGTCTCCCGTCACTGTCATCTGGCGGGCAGCTTCAGCACGGCGGGGCTGGGGATGCTGAGCCGGACCAACGGCACGATCCTCTTCACCGGCGCCTCGGCGAGCGTGAAGGGCTATGCGCAGTCGGCGGCTTTCGCCATGGGTAAATTCGCGCTGCGCGGTCTGGCGCAAAGTCTGGCGCGCGAACTCGGGCCGCAGGGCATTCACGTCGCGCATTTTGTCATCGATGGCGGTATCAAGAGCGAACGCCGGCCGGAACCCGCCGACAAACCTGATTCG
>JAAUOQ010000196.1 GCA_012034795.1 Leptolyngbyaceae cyanobacterium CRU_2_3 | reverse complement strand
CGCACTATTAGGACGCCTACCCCCAATCCCTGTTTAAGACGCAAATTGGCAATGATTGTTCCTGAGTGGAGTGCCTGAGTGAAATATCAAGGTGTGTTTCGCTATCGCCCTATTAGAAACCCGATCGTTCACCTCATGCTTTATTCTAAAGATGGGCTGTCGATATCGCCCTATTAGAAACCTGATCGTTCACCTCATGCTTTATTCTAGAGATGGGCTGTCGATCGCAAAAGCTGGGTTCTCATGGCTCACTATCAACAATTCATCAAAGTTCAGACTCAAGGCAAAATGCTGCATAAAATCACCTCAAAGGTGGCGTCAGCAGTAGCAGAGTCTGGTATTCAAACAGGACTCTGTACCTTGTTTTTGCGGCACACTTCTGCAAGCTTAATCATTCAAGAGAATGCCGACCCGGATGTCTTGCTTGATCTGGCCAATTTTTTGGCGAAGCTGGTTCCAGAGGGCGATCGCTACATTCACAGCACCGAAGGCCCCGATGACATGCCTGCCCACATCCGCACCGTCCTTACTCATACTTCAGAACAAATTCCCATTGCCAACGGCAGGCTGGTTTTAGGGATCTGGCAGGGTATTTATGTGTGGGAACATCGTAGCCATAATCACCTTCGCGAACTTGTAGTGCATATCGCGGGTGACTGACTTTCATACCTGCATAAAAATGCTTGGATGAACCTTTGGAAAACTTCAGACTCAGCCCAAGTCTCAGCTAACTAAAGCCAAAATCAACTAGATTGCCAGATGGCTAGGCTACAGCCAAAGTAGAAAGCTCATCGACCATCTTGACGCGCCCTTTGCAAACGGCATAGAGCAAACGATCGATCGCAAATCTCTCCTCGTCGCTCAGGTAACCGGTCAACAGCGCCGCTTGCAAACCATATCGATCGGCCAACGTAATTCGACCTGACATGCTGGTTTGGACAAATAATTCAGCAATAGCAAACTCTAGCAAATAGCTTGGGGTGGGCATCTATTCAGAGGCAAACTCAGCTTCACTCATGATTGCCTGTTCCATCGGGTAAAAGAGTGATTGCGCGCAACTTTCTGAGTGATTCTCGTCACATAAAATGAGTGATCATTCCTCTGGAATTACAGAACGTAACGCGATTGTCAGTCAGGGTCAATCCGCATTTTAGACTGAGTTACTGCTTATAACTGAGTGACTGCTTATAACTGAGTGGCTGCTTATAACTGAGTGGCTGGCAGCATCGTTTCACGGGCAACCTTTCAACCGTTTAACCTTGAGTAACCGTTAGTAAATTTTAGTAAACGATATGTTTCCGATCCAGCGCCCTCGCCGTTTGCGTAACCATCCCCAACTTCGGCGGATGGTACAGGAAAACCTCTTGACTACGAATGACTTAATCTATCCTTTGTTTGCCGTTCCTGGTGAGGGATTTGCCAAAGAAGTCAAATCGATGCCAGGGGTCTACCAATTGTCGGTTGACAAAATTGTAGAAGAAGCTAAGGAAGTCTATGACCTGGGCATCCCTGCCATCATCTTGTTTGGCATCCCTGCCGACAAAGATATGGACGCGACTGGAGCCTGGCATGATCATGGCATTGTGCAGCTTGCAGCAACCGCTGTTAAAGAAGCCGTACCCAACCTGATCGTGATCGTAGACACCTGCCTATGCGAGTATACGTCTCACGGACATTGCGGCTACCTACAAGTTGGGGATCTGACAGGGCGAGTCCTGAATGACCCGACGTTGGAACTTCTCAAGAAAACCGCTGTCTCCCAAGCCAAAGCTGGAGCAGACATCATCGCGCCCTCTGGCATGATGGATGGATTTGTCCACGCGATTCGCGCTGGCTTAGATGAGGCAGGTTTCCAAGATATTCCGATCCTGTCTTATGCGGCTAAATATGCCTCGGCGTATTACGGCCCTTTCCGCGATGCGGCAGAGTCGGCTCCTCAATTTGGTGATCGCCGCACTTACCAGATGGATCCCGCCAACGGACGCGAAGCCATCAAGGAAATTGAATTAGATATTTCTGAAGGCGCAGACATGCTAATGGTTAAGCCTGCTTTGGCCTATATGGACATCATCTGGCGGGTGAAACAAGCCACCCAACTGCCGGTTGCAGCATACAATGTGTCAGGAGAATACTCCATGATTAAAGCGGCTGCTCTCAACGGTTGGGTTGATGAACAGCGGGTTGTGATGGAAACACTGCTTGGCTTTAAGCGGTCTGGCGCAGACTTGATTCTGACCTATCATGCTAAGGATGCGGCTCGTTGGCTAGGTGCATAGATGGGTAGATTTGAAGATGCCGCCCCCCCAGAGACGTTGATGAGCAACGTCTCTAGGGTTCAATCGAGAGCACAAATTAAGACAAGCAAACCTGAGTTGCTCGGTTAGAAAACTGGTTGTCAACGGCTCCTAATGCTATTAGAGTATTTTTTGGGCAGGGGTTAAGTTGGTTACACCCGTAATATTCATCCCTTCGTAAGGGCGATCGATCTTCAAGGTATCGATCGCCTTGCCAGTTTGAACATCCCATAACTTAATCGCTTCATCACTGCTGCCGCTCGCTAAGATCTTGCCATCCTGGCTAAAAACCACCGACCGAACTCGGCTGGTATGACCCTGTAATGTTTTTAGGCAAACCCCTGAGTGAATATCCCAGAGCCGCACCACTTGATCATCACTCCCACTCGCTAAGATTTGACTATCCGGGCTAAACGCCACTGATCGCACCCCATTGCTATATCCTTTCAGGGTGTTCAGGCAATCTCCTGTTTTCACATCCCAAATTCGCACCGTGCGTCCCACACTACCACTGGCCAACAGTTGACCATCGGGACTAAACGCCACTGATCGCACCCAATGGGTGTGGCCTTTCAGGGTTTGCAGACAGGTCTGAGTTGCCACATCCCACAACTTCACCGTTAGATCGACACTGCCACTGGCTAACAATCGACCATCGGGACTAAACGCCACTGACCAAATCCAACCCTGGTGGGCCTCAAGGGTAGCGATCGGCTCCCCCGTCAGCAGATTCCAGAGCCGAATTGTGCGGTCGGCGCTGCCGCTGGCTAGCATCTGTCCATCCGGGCTGAAAGACACCGAGTGAACGCCATCTTGGTGCCCTCGCAACGTTTTCAGGCATTGCCCCGTTTGCACATCCCACAATTTCACGGTCTGATCTTCACTACCACTGGCTAAGACATTGCCTTCTAAACTGAACGCCACTGACCAAATTTGACTCGTGTGCTCCTGCACAGCCAATAAACACTGCCGGGTTTCCAGACTCCACAACCGCACCGTGCGATCGTCACTGCCGCTTGCTAAAAATCGGTTATCTGGGCTAAATGCAACTGACCGCACCCCGCGCGCATAGCCTCTCAACGTTTTCAGACGCTGTCCTGAGTGGATGTCCCACAGCTTAATCGTTTGGTCGTCGCTACCACTAGCCAGCATTTGTCCATCGGGGCTAAAGCTAATCGATCGCACCCAACCAGTATGCCCATAGAGCGTCTGTAGACAATCCCCTGTTTGCCGATCCCAGAGCTTAATCGTTTGATCTTCACTACTGCTAGCCAGCAGTTTGCCATCGGGGCTAAACCTCACACACCAAACCCATCCCAAATGTTGAGATAAGCTCACCCAACATTGACCGGTTTGCACATCCCAAAACCGCACGGTTTGATCACTACTGCCGCTGGCCAGGGTCAATCCATCAGGGCTAAAGACTACTGATCGCACCCCACGAGTATGGGACTGCAATACCTGGAGGCATTCTCCCGTAGCCATGTCCCACAGACGAATGGTGCGATCGCTGCTCCCACTGACTAGTATCTGGCTATTGGGACTGAAGGCGACCGAGCGCACCAGTCCTGTATGCCCCACGAAAGTCTGCAAGCAGTCTCCTGTCTGCACATCCCAAATCCGCACGGTCTGAGTTTCACTACCACTGGCTAACCATTGACCATTCGGGCTAAAGGCTACTGCGACGCAAGTGCCGCGCTCTGGGAGCGTCGTGAGACATTGACTGGTATTGACATCCCAGAGCCGCACGGTTTGATCTTCGCTCCCACTCGCTAATATGCTGCCATCGGGGCTAAAGGCAATCGAGCGAATCCAGGCTCCATGCCCTTGCCAGTTGGCAATCTGCTCTCCCGTGGAGACATCCCACAACCGAACCTTGTAGTCTGTGTCTCCTGTGGCCAAAAGCATTCCATCTGGGCTAAACGCCACCGACAAGATATTTCCCAGCATTTCTGCAAACAAAGATTTCGCCAAATCTGCGCCTGTAAAATTGGCGTTCTGAAGCTCCAGATCCTGGAGGTAAGCCTGTCTCACAGTGAGATAAGAAAAATCATGTCCAGTGAGGTTGGCTCCCATCTGCCAAAACAGGTTAAGCGCATTGCCTGCTGCATAGCCAGGCTTGAGCGGAGAATGAACTTGTAGACAAGATAAAATCTGCATGAGCTGATCATGCAGGGCGGTTTCAGTTTCAAAAACAGCGAGCAATTTCTCCTTTAAAGGCAGCAAAATTTGGTGAACTTGCGCGTCTCGGATATAGTCCTTTGCTTGTGCTTTAATTAGCGCGTGACTGTTGAAGAGGACAGCCTCTCCAGTTTTAACTTCCTCACACAGATGCTCAATCAGCCGCTCTGTGATGTATTCCATCACAACAGGCTGCAAAGAAAACCCAAACTTGTCCCGTTCGACGAGCGATCGCCGTCCTAATGATTCCAGAGCCTCCAAAAATTTAGGCTGCGAAACCAAAGGCACAATATCTTCCCGCAACGTCTGAATGGAGACAGATTCACGGGCGATCGCCAGCCAGTACATAATTTCCTTTTCTAAGCTTGAAAGGCGATCGAACTGTTGCTCCAAGAGATCGCGAATGTCTCCAAACACTGTAGTGCCTTGTTTCAGAAATTCTGTAATGCTGCCGAAGAGTTCTTGAATCGTGACAGAGACAATTTTTAGGGCTAAGGGGTTGCCACCATAGTGCTCCAGAATAGTTTGCCACTCTGCTTCAGATGCTGGAAAGATGCCCTTTCCTTAAAAATTTCTTGCCCTTGACCAGCCTTTAACCCACTGAGTTGCAGAGTACGAACTTTTTTCCCTTCTAAGCCCGCTAACTCTTTGAGTTTCTCGCCACTTGTAATCAGCAAACAGCTTTGATGAGCAGTTGTCCCTATCCGTCTAATCAATTCACTATAGGCTTCGTACCCGGCTCGATAATGCCCCGCTAATTCATCTCGCTGCAAAATTGCCTCAACCCCATCCAGCACTAGCAGGTAACGGTGTTGACTTAAATAATCGAGTAATCGCGAAATTCTATCTTTCACCTCATCCGGCAAATCTGTTGCTCGTTCTTGCCCCTTAGACAAGACATAAATCCAATCCGCCAGAACATCTTTCAAGAGTGGCACCGCTTCTAACGATTGCCAGATCACTCGATCAAATTTTTGCCTAGCTGTTTCGCTAGTTCAAGAGCCAAGGTTGTTTTACCAATGCCCCCCATACCCAGAAGGGCAATCACACGGCAGCGATCGACTAGCATCCACTTCTGCAATTGTGCTAATTCATCCTGCCGCCCATCAAAGAAGTCTACATGGACTTCGTCGGTTACATCTTGCCAATCTTGCGCCCAGTCGTGTGAAATTGCAATTGCCAGATCATCCACCTTTGCTACAAGTAAAGGATCAGCAGAGGCCTGCTGGGGATACTGTTCTTGATACTGCGCTACCAAAATTTGCTGAAGCTTAGCCAGCTTGCCAGGGCCGCTTCCCGTAATCTCAAATTTTTTATAAACCTCTCCCAGTCGCTTCCGCGCCGCCGCTGCATTAATTTTTAGGGTCTGGGGCAATTCGTTGGTCATTGACTCGCATCTATAGCAAGAGCCAGAACTTCAAATTCTGTCTCGGTCACGCCGAATGAATTGGCGAGCGTTTTGAGGGCATCTGAGGGAATCACGACTGCACACTCACACCTGAAGGAATTCTGAAACTGCTACTCACTTGTAGCACAGAATCACATATGTGATTTTACCTTGCTCCAAAGAAATCTCGTTTTTGTGAGAAACCCATACTCTAAAAACAACATAGAGACAGAGGGGCTACATGTAAGGTTGTATACTTTAAGGTGTTTAAGAATACGCCTCAAAACCTTCTCACAAAATTCTTGCTCTTCTCACAAAAGTGAGATATGGTGGACGTAATCAGTCGTACTTAGAGAAAAAATTGCAGGGCTGCTCTTAATGATTTTGTAACTTTTCCTGCTTATGGTTCAGTCTCAGAGTTTTATGATTGCCTCACTCAAGTGAGATTGACCCGTTCACTCATACCTGAAGTGCCCTGCTGAGAGGAGTGATTATACGCACTGACGAGAACCAGGATTACAACTCGCTTAATCTATGTACATCAGGGGTAAAGCAATGAACCACTTATTCTCTCCGAAGTCCCCCAGAATTTTCCCTGAACCCATCCAGGGCATCACCGATCGCTCCATCACTTATGACCAAACGGGAAGAGTCAAGTTTCAGGGAACCTACTGGTCTGCCAGACTCTATCAACCTAGTCAACAGATGATCATTTCACCTGGAGAATACGTCAGCATCATTGCTATTCAGGGGATTACGCTGCTCGTTGCTCCAACAGGGCTTGAGCAGATATAGTTTCACTCAACACTTCACCCCCAATTTGACTAGGGATCGGTCTGCAGACTTTGGGGTTGCAGAAATGCCACCATCTGATCCAGTCCACGCTGAATCCGACGAGTCACCGTCATAGGGCTAACACCAATCCGCTCAGCTACCTCTTTGCGAGAGAGATCACTAAAAAACACAAACTCGATCGCTGCTCTAGTTTTTTCTTCCAGTTGGTTAAGTGCGCGCTGAAGTTGTTGCCGATCTTCTTCTAGGCGTTGCATCACCTGGTAGTTAGCATCGGTCAGAGTTTCACCCAACGTAATCGGGGAATCAACTTGGTGGCACACGGTCGCATCTAAGCTCAGAGGTAGGCGGTTTTAACTGCTAAGCGAATGTCTCGCCACTCATGTACAGAAATACCCAATTCCTCAGCAATTTCCTCATCTTGGGGCTGTCTACCCAGGGTGCTGACTAGCTCTAGACGAATCTTTTGCCCTTCTTTTTGTAGGTCTTGCCAACGGCGTGGAACTTTTATTGAGCTGCCGCGATCCCGCAAAAGTGTAGCATTTCTCCCCGAATGTAAGGGACGGCAAAGGAGCTAAAGGCGCAGCCCTGACCCGGGTCAAAGCGCTCGATTGAGCGAATCAGGCCAATGTAGCCAATTTGTTCGAGATCCTCATAGGGCTCCGAACATTGGTGGCTAATGCGGTGGGCAATCTTGCGCACCAGGCCAGCATTGAGTTTCACCAAGTTGTTACGGGTCTGGATCGACTTGTCCTGGTGATATTTCACCAAGAGTTCGATACTGCGGGAGCGATAGGAGGATTGAGTGGCTTGCATCGACAGGACACCTTTGCATCAGAGCTGCCCTTATTCTCTGCATCGGAAAGCACAACAACCATGGTTGTTCCACGGGAGTCTGACCCGGACAAATTCAAAGATTAGGAAGAAACACGCAATCCTCTAAAACCCCCTCCAGTAGAGAGAATTCCCAAAAGTCATGCGGCCAAGATACTGTTTTCCAGGGAATCTCTCCAGGTTGCGAATGCCTTCGTTTGCCGTATATATAAACACCATTGACAATGGGGCACATTCCCGTCAAGTCCTGGAATAGGCGGGGGCCAATGCTGGAACAGATGAACAGGCTGCCGCACCCAGGGGCTGCGGCCAGGCGGGGCACCACAGCAGTGGCGGGCCTTTATGTTGGGGCGATCTACCCTGGGTTAACGGGGCTGTGTATACTCTCCACAGCTCAGCCCCAGGATTTCGGCCCTTGTCCCACCCCTTTTGCGATCGCGACCCCGCTTTCATCCAGCAGCTCATGCCCGCCTGGGCGTGGCTCTATCACAACTATTTTCGGGTGCAGACC
>JAAUOQ010000195.1 GCA_012034795.1 Leptolyngbyaceae cyanobacterium CRU_2_3 | reverse complement strand
CTAAGTCGCAGGGGGGTGGCATTCCGATCTGCGGTAGGTGACGAAATTTCAATTTTTTCCTTCGATATCGTCATGAATTAGAAAACTCTCTAAATACAAGAAAATGGAAACGCATAAAAAATCTGCTGAGTCTTGTTGAAGACCGGCAGCAGTCAGTGCTTCATATGCATTTGACCGAAGGTTGAACGATCAACCTTGCGAACCTGCAAAATCAAACTAGGTCAGATGATCTTTGCAGTAGTGCGCCGTAGTCACAGCAGATTGAGTCACACCAGACCGTAGCTACGTAATCCATTAGGCATAGGTTAATGCCCATCCCAGTATACCCTCGCTTCATGCTGTGTCATTGCTTCATGCTGTGTCATTGCTTACTCGTCGTAGTAGTCTACCTTCCTGGGAGGCTTAATCCGCGTGCGGCTGGATTGTAGAAGCTGGGGCTGATCCGAAAAACTGTAGGGAGTGGGGACGGGGTGCACAACATGCACAGTGCGGGTTTGACGACGACGCGAAGTCGTGATGACAAACACAATTACACCAATCAGCATGAGTCCACCGCCCACTAAGATTACCAGTAGGACACCGCCCGCGATCCAGAGAAAAGTGGTTTGGAACTGTGCAGGAGGCTGTTCAACGGGCTGCAATGCCGCTTGCCGTAATGCCGCAGGCTCAATTTGCCGTTGATCTGCTAATTTATCAATGATCCGCTGCTGTTCTTGGAGTTGGGCGATGAGTTGTTCAGTGCTACGCTGCTGCTTTTCGAGTTGGCTTCTCAGATCCTCAGATTGGTCTTGTTGCTTTTCCAACTGACTCTTAATATCTTGAGTTGCGCTTTGCTGTTGTTGAAATTGACCTGTCAAATCGCGAGCAATCCCTTGTTGTTGTTCTAGCTGCGTTTGTAACTTCCACTGCTGTGTGGGATCTTGAAATATTCCAGTGGAGGGTTGGGTTTGCACAGGAACCTGCGCTGTCGCCGACTCTGCTGGGAGTGGTGTCAGTCCTCTAGCCTGGCCCATGGCCTGGCTCATCGTTAAATCGTTTCGCAACAAGAAAAGAGCCGCGACTCCCGTGACCGCACATCCTGCTAGAAATGCCGCAGTATCAGCCATTGTTTTCTCACCTATACACCACGGCTGGGTTCCAGATGATCCCGATACCCAACTGGTTCGCTTGAAATAGCGAATCTAATAGTTTATATTAGCAACTCATGTTAGGAATGGTCTACTATATCTTGTGTCTTTAAGCTATTTTTTTGTGAATTTTACGCAATTCTGACTCTAGTTTCAGGATCAAACAGGTGAATTTTGTCAGCTACTACAGATAGCCATAACATTTCGCCCAGCGTTACAGTGCGATCGGGTTCAATCCGCGCTTGTAAAGGCAACCCTTCAGAATGAGTTGTTTCTGCCAGACTCACAGTTAAGTAAGTCTCACTGCCCAGGGCTTCGATGTGTTCCACGCGCACAGGCAGGTTTTGGGAGCAGGGAGGCTAACGCTTAGGTGTTCCGGACGGATACCCAGCAGCAGTGATCGCCCATCATAGGGGCGCAATGCCCCTACCCAGTTTTCGGGCAAAGTCAGTCGAAACTGTGGATGCTGGATTAACAGCGGTGCTTTCACCTGGACTGGAATAAAATTCATCGGGGGTGAGCCAATAAATTCTGCCACAAACTGATTGGCTGGACGATTGTAAAGCTCCAGAGGTGAAGCGATCTGCTGAATTTGTCCGGCATTCATGACAGCAATGCGATCGCCCATTGTCATTGCCTCAGTCTGGTCATGCGTTACATAAACTGTGGTGGTGCCTAACTTGCGTTGAAGGTTAACGATTTGGGTGCGAGTCTCAGTTCGCAACTTGGCATCCAGGTTAGACAGCGGCTCATCCATCAAAAATACTTGGGGGTCACGGGCCATAGCCCGCCCCAATGCCACTCGCTGCTTTTGCCCACCCGATAGCTGCCTGGGATAGCGATCGAGCAGGGGCTCAATTTGTAGCATTTGAGCTACTGCTGTAACCCGTTGAGCGATCGCTTTCTCCTCATCAGACCAATATTGCCAGCCGCTTGGCAGAGAGCGGGTCAAACGAACAAGCGCCCGCTTCGTCCAGGCAGGCAGAGGTGCAGGCACTAGCTGTGCCGCAGAGTCAGGTTTGGAGGGAGCAGAGCGATGGGCTCGTCGTAGCCCAAATGCTAAGTTGTCATACACTGTCATGTGAGGATAGAGTGCATAACTCTGAAACACCATCGCAATATCGCGCTGTTTGGGTGGTAGGTTGTTGACGAGGCGATCGCTCACCCAAATATTGCCACCCGTTAGGGTTTCCAGTCCTGCAATCAGGCGCAGTAGGGTACTCTTACCACATCCTGAAGGCCCTACCAACACCATGAATTCGCCATCTTGGATGGTGAGGTTAATTCGCCGTAGCACGCTAACGGCAGAGTTGGTTTCACTTTCGGCATTCTCAACCTCAGATGCTGCTGCGGCGAGACGAGCTATCTTTCCCCCCTGCCGATGTGGAAAGCTTTTGTATACGTTTTCTATAACAACCTGCGCCACAATTACCTTATGTGCTGCTTCAGCTATTCTGCCCTATGGTTGAAAAGTGTACTGTAAGTCTGAAGTTTGGCAAGTCTGAAGTTTAGCACAGAGATCCCTGATTTCTGGATGTGGGGTTTCAGGATGGCTGATGAGGATGGAGCGATCGCTAAGGATAAAATAGTCTGAATTTGCTATGGGCAATCCCAAATCTTGGCTGAGAAGGGGGGTGGCGGGGCGCTGCCCTCCTGGGGGAGTAGTCCACTTTATTGGCAACTATCCTATAGGGCTACACAATATGTCGAGTTTAGAAGTCAGCTTAGAAGAAGTTGTATCAATCATGTTCTGCATTCGCCCCCCAATTTTGGAGAACTTTCGAGCCAATGCCTGTTCAAAATCCCCAAAATTGGGGGCTGAGCACCTGCGGCAAGCAAAAAAGAGGGGGTTCAGATAGCGATGATCACGTTGTAAAACATCCTCTCAGCCGGTATCAGATTTTAAAGCAGGGGAAAAGTTGACTAATGCTGCAATTCAAGTCATGATTAAGTGTACTCTGGAGGGGCTATAGCACAGTTGGTAGCGCGTCTCAATGGCATTGAGAAGGTCAGCGGTTCGAATCCGCTTAGCTCCATTTTTTAAGTAGAGATCTTTGGCTATTGCTTTTGTAACTGCACCTGAATTTTGGACAAATTATCCAAATTTTCTTCCGAAAATAGTTGTCTAAAATTTGCTTCCGTCAAGTTTTGTTAAGCTATCGAAGGAATATTTCGAGCAAGCTTTGTTGGAGCTGTTTCATTTCTAGATCGGTCAAACGTGGTTGAGGTTGCCCCTCATCATGAAGGAATCGCTCTATCTCATTGCGAGTTTCTGATCTCATTGGAATAAATTCAAAAATCTCTACAACTCGTTCTGCAACCCAAAAATGCCAATCTATTTCTGATGTAATTGAGAGTTCTGTCTCCGAGGGATTCTGCGGAAGTATGTTGAGCCAGTTCTGACAGTGTACACAGCGACCTATTTGCATTCTTCCCGAAATTGGAAGTTGTGCCATTCGGCAGTGCGGACAGTAGGAACGTAACGGTTGACGATGAAGAGGGCAGACAGTGACGGCAGCGATCGACCAAATTAACGGCTCATAAATCTGTTGATTACTGTCACGCCAGCCATAAAGGCACTCTGGACACCACGCTCGAAACCTTTTTGCAACTTCGAGACTCTTCCCCCTTTCAGAAGCTCTTGCTACCCAAGGAGGAATTGTTAGCGATTGAAGGTTTGTTTGTAGTGTTAAAGGCTCCAACCCTTCTACATACTGCCATGCAAGAAGCCCGTATTCATTCGGATTCTTCCTATGCTTAGGTGTGGGTATCGCGCGACAATTATATAGGCATCGTAGGGCAAACGCACACGTTTCTTAACAATTGAGTAGCAAGGGTTGGAACTATTGGGAAGAGAGCGTAGAATCCAGAGCAGTCCTGAAGTGTGAGGAGTGTTCTGTGATGATTGATACTGCGATTATTCCCCTTAAAGAACACTTTAGTTCCCTCGATGACCCGCGTGCTCAGCATCGCATTGAGCATTTACTCCTCGATATTGTCTTGATCATCATCTGTGCGGTAATTTGTGGCGCGGATACTTGGGTCGAAATTGAGAACTATGGCATCGCCAAACAGGAATGGCTGGAAACCTTCTTGGAGTTGCCCAATGGCATCCCTTCTCACGATACCTTTGAGCGGGTATTTGCACGATTACGCCCAGAACAATTACAACAATGTTTTTTGAGTTGGGTACAAGCTGTGTTTAACATCACCGATGGACAATTGATTAATCTCGATGGCAAGACGCTACAAGGGAGTTATGAGCGTGGCGGGAAACAAGGCATCATCCATAGGGTGAGTGCTTGGGCGAGCCAAAATCGACTCGTGTTAGGACAGCAAAAAGTCAGCGGGAAATCGAATGAGACCACCGCAATTCCAAAACTGTTGAAAGTACTCGATCTAAGCGGAGCTATCGTCAGTATCGATGACATGGGTTGTCAAACGGAAATCGCGGCTCAGATCGTCGCCCAGCAAGGTGATTATGTCCTAGCGCTCAAAGGGAATCAAGGCGATCTCCATCAAGATGTCCAGCAGTCGTTTGACCATGCCCACAGCCAGAACTTTCGAGGGATTGAGCATGACTTTTATCAAACGCAAGAGCAAGGACATGGACGGCAAGAAATTCGTCGCTATTGGCTGATGGGCAAACAGCATATCTCATCGGTGCTGAGAACTAGGCAAAGTTAACGACTATTGGCTGTGTGGAATCGCAGCGACAAGTCGGCGATACAATCAGCCGTGAAAAGCGCTACTATCTGCTGAGCTTACCGCTCGCTGGATGCAAGAGGTTTTGCGACTGCGGTGCGGGGTCACTGGGGCATTGAGAATCAACTGCATTGGATTTTGGATGTGGGATTTCGAGAGGATCAATCTCGTGCGACTCAGGGCTATTGTGCATAACAATGGCAATCAGCGATCGCCTACTTCTTTTTCTTCTTGCCATCGCCTTTCTTTTTCTTCGGCTCAGGTTCCTCGCCTGCATTTGAGTCCATAGCATCTAGAGCACCGTTGATTAGCCCATTTAGCCCATACACTTGCCGACTACCCACAAATGGCACCAGAGTCACATCTCGCTGATCGCCGGGTTCAAACCGCACAGCCGTACCAGCCGGGATATCTAGCCGCTGCCCGCGTGCCTGTTCCCGATCAAACTCTAGGGCTTTGTTGACTTCGTAAAAGTGAAAGTGAGATCCAATCTGGATAGGGCGATCGCCTGTGTTGGATACCGTGAGTTTGACGGTCTGGCGTCCAGCGTTTAGCTCAATTTCACCAGGTTCTACCAAAAGTTCTCCGGGAATCATAGCTACCTCTCACAGCATTAGATGAATCATGTATTAAATTATCTCTGCCCTAGGGGAAATGGCCTATCAGATTCAGATCTGCGGCAACAGATGCCTCCTGTTCCGTTCAGAGTTCAGGGCAGAATTGTATTTGATTTACCAGGTATCTGATTTGCCAGAGCTTAAGTCAAGAGCAGGCTTACGTCTGAAGCACTTCGTTTAAGATAATGTGTTCTAGCGATCGCGGATTTTCAATAATTTTGGAGGCCTTCCGGATTTCCATTGCCACAATCTGGTCATCGGCATCATAATCTACCACCACATTGGGTCGATCTTCACTAAAATCTTCGACGATCGCCTCTCGAAAAACAATTCGTAAAACATCGGTGGCTACATCGTAGATGACCTTCATAATTCTCTCCAGTCAACTCAGTTAAACCGCTGAGAGCGCAATCATACTCGCGGCAGCACAACTTCACTGTAGTCAATCTTGCGGATATTTGTACAGAAGCATGCCACGAAGTTCAGAACCAGCAATTCATCTTAGGAATTACCCTCCGGAATTGATGACTGTAGATCAAATAACTGATGTAAAAGCTGCTGATCAGCAGCCGTGATACTTCTTCTGTCTGTTTCCACTAGCTTGACCCAACTTGTACTTTTGCCGAGTTTGGTTGCCAAGGTACTTTGGGTGAGTCCCTTGGCGATTCGTAGATCTTTTAACTGCTGACCCGATTGAATCAACGGTTTAGGGCTGCGAGACTGGCTACGCTGTTTTTTCTGGGAAAGGGGCTTGCATTCTGGCGGATTAAAAGACTCACTTTCAGCCACTTCAGTCACATGAAGCTGGGGTTTGGCAATCGGCGAGCGATGATCTTTCAGTTCTTGGAGACGGTTCGTGATCTCAGCAGGCGGCTGAATCACCATCAAGGCTGGCATCAATTGCTCGAAACCGCCATAAGGCTTGCGTGTTACATCAGTTAAGCGATCGCCATCCGCTTTTTGAGCATCTCTAGACCAAAACTCCGCTGCTTCATGGGGGTCATCTGGAATTTCATCTAGGGGCAGGAGATCGGGTAAATCTGGCAAATATTGCGGTGGATAAGTGGCCGCATCAAAGGTGAGTTGCCAGCCATACTCGTGCAAAACTTTCAGCAGCGTTTTCCACTGCTTAACCAATCGTTTCCGCGCAAAAGCATCTGCCCGTGCTAGCTCAATCTTTTCGGCACCGAAGGACACCTTGAGCAGTGTCCCAACCCGCACTGGACTGTTGCTAACACGAGTTTTAAATAATAGCCATAGCATCAAACGGGCGGCTCCCTCGTGGTTATACCAGAGGCTCATGACATCTTGTAGCAGCGATTGAGACAGGATGCCGTATTCGTAATACCCTGTGCCATCTTTGCAGCGCTCAGCATTGAGAAAATACTGGGCCCAGTTACCAGCTCTGACTTGCAGTGTAAAGCCAACCAACTCGGAATGCCCTGAAAGTGTCTCTTGGAAATGTAAAATTGGCTCCGAAATTTCCCAGAGCCAGGTGCGGCTAACGCTAAAAGATTTGACTTTGCCTTTGTCAGGCCAAGAAACATACACCAACAATGAGCAGGGCTGCTTAGCCAACTGAAGCAAGAGTTCCAGCTTTTGTTGCTTATTCAGCTTCTTATTTTTATCTAAGCCCAAGTAACGTTCGAGTTGGCGATCGCTAATGACAAACTGCTGCTCCCAGGGCCGCTCTAGCTGGGTGGCAAAGGCAGCATAAATTAGGTGTAGACAGGCTGCTCGAATGTCGAATTCTTCAATGAGCGCCAGGGCCACCTCTCCTTCTAGGACACTTGGATCTTTGAGATATAGGTCATTGGTAATTGAGAAGGAAATGTATCCCTTGCCTTTGGCTACCGGGCTTTGATAGTACAACCCGCCTTCTCCAGTATCTGCCCAATCCAGGCTGCGCCCTTGGCTTAACACAGTGCAACCTTCCCAGATCAGGCGGTTGGAGGCCATGCGATCGGTTAAGCCATTGGGAAACAGATCAGGGCTGGTGCGCGGCCGTTTAATCGTATGACGCCGACCTCGTCGGGCGGGTGGGTTGATCACCGCCTCGCCCGCCTCAAGAGTGAGGATATCCGGTTGTAGCAGACTAGGTGGCAATAATTGCTCCACCTGACCCAGTTTTTGTGATGGCATGAGGGCGATCATCTCCCAACCTGACTGCGACTTCCCCCTAAAGATAAGGCATGTTGAGAATTTTCAATCAGCTTTTTGAGGGAGGGTGTATGGAGGGAGAGGTGTCAACAACTCCGGGCTGAAGCCACGGAGCTTGCAGTTCAAGTTCCCGTTTCCGGGCAGACCGCAATAGGCACATTGACTGATGCCCTTTATATATTTTTTGCAAGGAGCGCTATGCTCATCCCTCTCTCCCAGAAAACCGAAGCTTCCGAAACTGTTACTCCTGTAGTGCGTAGCCTTTCAGGTTGTGCCTTTGTTAAAGGAGTGGGCTTGACATGCATTAAATTGTACCAAGAAATACTTTGGTGCTTTTCAAAGATTGTGTGTTGATTTCGGGGGGATTGAACCCCGCTTAATCAACGCTCCTATCCCT
>JAAUOQ010000194.1 GCA_012034795.1 Leptolyngbyaceae cyanobacterium CRU_2_3 | reverse complement strand
AATATGGCAAGCATGGACTGTTGGTGCCTACGGGAAATCCAGATGCTTTAGCAAAGGGGTTACTACAAATTCTCACAAACTCTGAGTTGAAGCAGCAATACCAGGAACAGGCAAAACTGCGATCGCGAGATTTTCACTACCTCAATACCAGCCAGCAGTATCTTGAGTTTTGTCAGGCAGTCATGGCATCTTCTACGCAAACTAGGGAGGGAATGGCGCAGTGAAAGTTCTGATATCTGCGTATGCCTGCGAACCGGGGCGAGGGACAGAGTTGGGGGTTGGCTGGAATACAGCACGAGAAGTTGCTCGCTACCACGAGGTATGGGTACTAACCCGCCCGGATGATGGACGTGAGGCGATCGAAGCTGAACTGAAACGTAACCCAGTTCCTAACTTACACTTTGTCTATTTCACCTTGCCTGTTTGGGGTGGGGGGTGGAAATGGGGACAGGGGGCTTTCCAAATTCATTACTATCTCTGGCAGATTCAGTCCTATTTTGTTGCCCGCAAACTGCATCAGGAAATTGGTTTTGACATCGCGCATCATGTCACATTTGTCAAGTATTCAACCCCCAGCTTTTTGTCTCTCCTGCCGATTCCATTCATTTTTGGACCTGTGGGCGGGGGTGAAACGGCCCCTCAATCTTTCTGGCAGGATTTTAGTCAGCGTGCCAAGTCCTACGAAATCTTGCGGAACCTGATGCGGTGGGTGGGAGAAATTGATCCATTTACCCGCATGACTGTGCGCCGTAGTGCTCTAGCCTGGGCAACAACGGTAGATACCGCAGAGCGCTTGGTGGCGATGGGTGGACAGAATGTGCAGGTGCTTTCGCAGGTCGGGTTACTCCCAGAAGAAGTAGAGCAACTGGGACAGTTTTCCTCATCCGAACCGGTTCCGCTGCGGTTTATCAGCATTGGTCGCTTTCTTCACTGGAAAGGTTTCCACTTGGGACTACGAGCCTTCGCCCAGGCAGCGTTACCTCTAGAAGCAGAATACTGGCTGGTCGGCAAAGGTCCCGAAGCTGCCTCACTCCAAACCCTAGCCAAGAACTTAGGCATTGCTGCCCAGGTCAAATTCTTTGATGAAATGCCCCGTGCTGATTTGATGCACAAGTTGAGTACCTGTCTAGCTTTGGTACACCCAAGCCTGCACGATTCAGGGGCATTTGTGTGCTTAGAAGCTATGGCAGTAGGTCGTCCTGTTATTTGTCTAGATTTAGGGGGGCCAGCAGTCCAAGTGACCGAAGAGACAGGTTTCAAAATTCCGGCTGACCATCCAGAACAGGCGATCGCAGGGATGGCAGAAGCAATGACTCGATTAGCAACTGAACCTGAGTTGCGATCGCGTTTGGGCTTATCAGGATACCAACGGGTGAATCAAGAGTTTAACTGGGCAACGAAAGGTCAATTTCTGGTTACGGTTTACGACAAACTTCGGTTGCAACAGGGAGATGCGAATGCGAGTTCTAGCAGTTCATAATTATTACCAGCAACCCGGTGGTGAAGAGCAAATCTTTAACACTGAAACGACGTTGCTTCAGTCTTACGGACATGAGGTTGTCCGTTACACCCTCAATAACGACCAAATCAAAGAGGCAAACCCACTGCTGGTAGCCAAAAATACGCTCTGGAACAGCACAGCTTACCAGGAATTGCGATCGCTGATCCGCCAGTATCCCGCCATCAAAAATCATCTCCGTCAGCAGGTCATCCATGTAGATTCGCTGCGCGTTCAGCAATCTCTCTCCATCAGTCACACTCCCAACCAACGACTAGACCCAACCCTGTCTGGAATCACCCCACCATCCGGGTTCCAAAAGCCTCAACAAAAAAGAATTAGTAAAGCTTTCTTTCCCCATCCCACCCTAGCAGTGGGGCATTGGTGGCAGCGGGTGACGCGACGCTATCCTTTCTTTGAGCAGCAAAGTGCCGCTGACTGTGGCGCTGCCTGCCTGGTGATGGTAGGACGCTATTGGGGTAAGCGATTTAACCTAAATCGACTGCGAGACATTGCTAATGTCGATCGCAATGGAGCTTCCCTGCGGGGAGTCGCTGCCGCCGCCGAAAGCATTGGCTTTTCCACCCGCCCGGTGAAAGCCAGTCTGGATAAGCTAGCTCAGCAACAGCTTCCGGCGATCGCTCACTGGGAGAGTAAGCACTACATTGTGGTGTATGAGGTGACGCGCGATCGCGTTATCGTGGCTGATCCCGTTCTGGGTCAACGCACACTCACCTATGCTGCCTTCAAAGCAGGCTGGACAGGTTATGCTTTACTACTTCAGCCTACTCCCCTGTTGAAAAGTGCCGAAGAAGCCAGTCAACCCTTTTGGCAATTCTTTGAACTAGTCAAACCTCATTGGCTGGTGCTACTAGAAGTCTTTATCGCTTCCGTTCTCATCCAAATCTTCGGACTGGTTACGCCCCTGTTCACTCAATTATTGCTCGATCGAGTGGTGGTACAGCGTAGCGACCTGACTTTAACAACAGTGGGGATTGGGCTACTGATCTTTGGTCTATTTCGAGTTGTGATGATTGGGCTGCGCCAGTATCTCTTAGATCACACTGCAAATAAAGTCGATGTAGCGCTGATTGTCGGCTTTATCAGCCACACGTTCCGGTTGCCACTACACTTTTTTGAGTCTCGTTATGTCGGCGATATTATCTCCCGCGTTCAAGAAAACCGTAAAATTCAGCGGTTCCTCACTGGAGAAGCACTCTCGATTTTGCTGGACTTGCTGACCGTCTTTGTCTACCTGGGCTTAATGTTTTGGTATAGCTGGAAGATGGCCCTGCTGACGTTGGTGATTGTGCCGCCTTTTGTCTTGCTGGCCCTGATTGCTACTCCGTTTCTTCAGCGAGTCTCCCGCGAAATCTTTGGAGCCTATAGTGAAGAGACGGGTTATCTGATTCAATCTTTAACGGGTATTCGCACCGTCAAGTCAATGGCGGTTGAACAATCTGTGCGCTGGCGTTGGGAAGAACTCTTTGGCAAGTCAATTAAAAAGACTTTTGCCGGACAGTTGATCGGTAATAACTTGCAGATGTTTAGCTCAGCGATCGAAGCGATCATGACCACGGTTCTACTGTGGTTTGGAGCCTGGCAAGTCATTCAAGGAGAACTAACCATTGGGCAACTCGTCGCATTCAATCTGTTGGTTGGTAATGTCATCCATCCGTTTCAGCGATTGACTGTTTTGTGGAATGAATTGCAAGAAGTGATCATTGCGATCGAACGGATTAATGATGTAATTGATGCCGACCCAGAAGAAGATTTGCAACATCAATCTCGGCAAACCCTGCCCCCCATTCGAGGTCATCTCCAGTTTGAGCAAGTTACCTTCCGTTATCACCCTGAAAGCGATACTAATACACTGGAAAACCTCAATTTTACGGTGCAGTCCGGGCAAATGGTGGCACTTGTAGGGCGGAGCGGTTCTGGGAAAACGACCCTGTCCAAATTGATTTTGGGACTCTATCCCGCCACTGAAGGCAAGATTTTGATTGATGGCTATGACGTTTCTAGCCTGTCACTGCGATCGCTGCGGCAGCAAATTGGTGTGGTTGACCAGGATACGTTTCTGTTTGGCGGCACCATTCGGGAAAATATTAGCGTCGGCTATCCCGAAGCCACGTTGGACGAGGTCATTGAAGCCACCCAATTGGCTGGCGCTCACTCTTTCATTAAGGAACTGCCAATGGGCTACGAAACCCAGATTGGCGAGGGAGGCGGGATGTTGTCGGGTGGACAGCGGCAGCGGTTGGCGATCGCCCGTGCCCTAGTGGGAAATCCTCGTCTACTGATTCTGGATGAAGCCACCAGTCACCTAGATGCCGAATCTGAACGGATTATTCACACTAACTTTAACCAAATTCTCCAAGACCGCACCACGCTTGTAATTGCCCATCGACTCTCGACAGTTCGCAATGCAGATTTGATTTTGGTACTCGATCGAGGTGTATTAATTGAGAGTGGTACTCACGATCATCTGATGCAAAAGCGGGGTCACTATTTCTATCTCAACCAGCAGCAGTTGACTATTACAGGTTAAGTAGAACCGTCTGGTTTAAAGTTTTGGACTAAGTTTTTAGACTAAGTTTTTGGACTGACAAGGGACTATGCCTAATCCATCAAATGCTCAGGAACAAGTACACCTAAATGGTCATCACCTGGAGGGTCATCATCAAAATGGCCACTATCAAACCGGTAAGAATCAAACCGGTAAGAATCAAACCGGTAAGAATCAGCTTGCAGAGCCTTCTATTAGTAATTCTGAGTCCAGTGTCCCACTTGCCCCCGCAGAACTACCCGCCTCTCGCGGAGACGATTGGTCTTTCGTTACCAAAGATCTGGTTGATGTTCTACCCAGAGTTTGGACTCGCGGCTTGCTCTACTTCCTGGTGACCTTTGCAGTCATCGTCCTGCCTTGGGCGGCCTTCTCTAAAGTCGATGAAACTGGGAACGCCAGAGGACGGCTGGAACCAAAAGGCAGAACCCTCAAACTAGATGCACCCGTTGCTGGCACCGTAGTAGCAGTCAAAGTCAAGGAAGGAGAAAGAGTCACAGCGGGACAAGTTCTGTTGGAATTAGAATCGGAGCTAGCCCAAACTGAATTGCAGCAGGCGCAAGCCAAACTCGAAGGACAACTCGATCGCGTCACTCAGTTTGAGGTAATCCGCAATCAGCTAGAGATCGCGATTCGGGCCCAGCGGCTGCAAAGCCAAGCTCAGCAATCTGCCCAACTCACCCAACTGGATCAAACTCAGCAACGGCTCAATGCCAATAGCAGGGCTTATACACTGGCAAAAAACCGTTTAGCCAAGGAGCAAATTGAAGTGCAGCGGTATCGGCAACTGTTGCAAGAGGGCGTGATTGCCCCTGTCAAGCAGGCGGAAGTCGAACGGTTGCAAGACGAAAGTCAGCAGTTGCTGAATCAGGTACAGGCTGATATGGAGCAGGCTGCGTATGAAATCAAAAAACAGCAGAGTAATTACGAAGATATCAGCCGTACTGGAGAACTCTCAGTCCTGGAAAGTGAGCTACGGCTGAAGGAAATTCAGTCTCAAATTGCCGATACACAGGCTGAAATTATCCAGACCCAGAAACAAATTGAGGCACTCCAGTTTCAGCTTCAGCAGCGTATCCTGCGGGCCCCTACCAATGGCACTGTGTTCCAACTGGCAGTTCAAAATCCAGGATCTGTTTTACAAGCCGGACAAGCGATCGCCCAAGTGGCTCCAGAAAGCGCCAAGCTAATTTTTAGAGCAGAAATGCCCAGCCAGGAGAGCGGCTTTCTGCATGTGGGCGCGCCTGTCAAGCTCAAGTTTGATGCTTATCCGTTCCAGGATTATGGTGTTGTGCCGGGTCATCTGCGCTGGATCTCACCCGATTCCAAGATTGTCGAAACGGCTCAAGGCAGAGTTGAAACTTTTGAATTGGAAATCGTCCTCGATCAATCCTACATTCAAAATCAAGATAAACGGGTTGTTTTAACGCCTGGGCAGACGGCGATCGCAGAGGTCATTATCCGGCAACGCCATGTGATCGATTTCATCCTCGATCCGTTTAAGAAATTACAAAAAGGGGGTCTGGAATTATAAAGAAAACTGATTCAGTAGGATAGATAGTATCCATCTACCCGAAATGCTATTTTTTAACCACGTTCTCAGGATTACATGTCTCATAAAAAGGGGAATTTAATGATGGCAGAAGTAATGACTATTTCTCACGATGAAATTCTTTATCAACTGAAGTTATCCTGTCTGATTCCCTCTACTGTTGAAGGAGTGGTCACTCGAAAAGTCATCACTCGTATCGCAGCCGAGCAAGGAATTCAGGCAGAACTCAGCGAGCTTCAGCAAGCAGCCGATGGACTGCGCTTACTTAACAAACTTCAAAGCGCGAATGACACTTGGTTATGGCTACAGAAACATAATTTATCTTTGGATGAGTTTGAAGAGTTGGTTCAAACCACTGTTATCTCTTCTAAGCTAGCCAACCATCTGTTTGATGCTCAAGTTGAGCCTTTCTTTGTCGAGCATCAACTAGATTACGCCCAAGCTGTGATGTATGAAGTGGTGCTAGAAGATGCAGATCTGGCAATGGAACTTTTTTATTCGATTCAAGAAGGGGAAATTAGCTTTCATGAAGTTTCCCATCAATATATTCAAGATCTAGAACTCCGCCGCTGCGGCGGATATCGAGGTCCACTGGCTCGCACTGATCTAAAACCTGAGATTTCTGCTGCTGTGTTTGCTGCAACTCCGCCGCAACTGCTCAAACCCTTGATCACCTCAAAGGGATCTCATCTGATTCTAGTGGAAGAACTCATTCAACCTGAACTGAATGAATCTCTGCGCTATAAGATTCTCTCAGACTTGTTTTTAGCGTGGTTAAAGCAGCAAGTTGACCAAGTTGATACAGTTGTGCTGCAAGAGACTACTGAAGATACAAGACTTCTATCAATTCGATCGTGATTGCCAGATCGTGATTGCCATAGCCCTACAGTAGACACTTCTAAAGATAGGGTCTTGTTTCCTCGCAAATCTCTACAACTTGCGAGGAACTTTCTGACGCAAATTTCTAAAGAACACTAGTAGCTGGAATAGATTTCTCAATTCTACGGGACGGAATCTGCAAGAAATTCCACATCATTTGAGCCGCCAAGGGGGCAACGGCGGGTGAATGAAGACGCGCTTCCTCCAAAAGCTGTTCTAGCGTCGTGTCATGAATTTTACTGTCAATTAATTCTTGCTCAATCACAGCCGAGCAATCGCCCAACACATTTTCATCAATTTCAGGATGAAACTGAATCGCCCAAACGTGTTCTCGATAGCGAAAGGCTTGATTGGGATACTTGCCACTTTGAGCTAAATGAACACATTCGGGTGGAATATCAAACGTATCCTGATGAGACTGAAACACTTTAAACTGAGCAGGTAAATCGCCTAGCACCGGATCATCAGACCCGTCAGGGGTTAGCTCTAACTCACACCATCCTGCTTCTCGACCCAACTCACCTCGATAAACCCGCCCACCTAGAACGTGAGCCAGAATTTGTGATCCTAGGCAAATTCCCAACACAGGCATTCCCTGTTGAATCGCCTTTTCCAGCAGAGCAAATTCATAGCGAAGATAGGGATATTGGTCAGCTTCGTAAGCGCTAACTGCACCTCCCAAGACGACAATATGCGAGTAATAGCTAAGCGGATCAATTAGCGTTTCGCCCCTATGAGTATCCAAGTATACGAAAGGAATTTTAGCTTGATCAAAGGCAACCTTGAGCAGCCCTAAACTGGAGCATTGTTCGTGACGAATCACCAAGACAGTTGAGTTATTAGACATCTGATTTCTGTTATGTACCCTCTCTAACCCAGTGGGTCTGGGAAGACTAGATATTGATCCAGGTATCGTTTAATTCTTAGGTTTATGTCTGTAGCTGTGATAACACTTATTCGACTTTGTCAGTGTTTGATCAAATACAAGTTAAGAGCATCACAATTGTGGTTAAGAATACAGTTATCTAAGTGATATTAGGCTGATATTTCTAGCAAAGCCCCCAAGTACTCTTTTGATACACTTTACCTCTACGCTTTACGTCGGGTGCATATTAACATCGGGTTTCAGTGGGTTTCAGAGTCAGTCAGCCTTCACAATATTTTCCGTCTGTTCACCTGAGATTGCACTCTGAGTCGGGCTATTGCTGGAATTTGACGGACACTCTCCTTTCTGGAAAATCTGAGTGTTTGTTAGAAATTTTATAGACGAGAATCGTGCCATGTTCCCTTTAACGTCCGAGCAGATTGAATGCTTCCATGAGGATGGATTTTTAATTATTGAAGATCTGATCGATGAAGCATTAGTGAACCGTTTGGTTGAGCGTGTTGAGCCTCTCTTTGCTGGCGATTTTGAAACAGGGGTTTACCCGGATGAGTGGCATTGGAATCCTGCTTTGGGATTGCCGGGCGCTTCCGCGCAAATGACGAGCGTGTGGAAGAGCGATCGCACTCTAGCCTCAGTCATC
>JAAUOQ010000193.1 GCA_012034795.1 Leptolyngbyaceae cyanobacterium CRU_2_3 | reverse complement strand
CGTCAACATTAAGAAGTCTTTGCCTGTACATGGCTTCTAGTTTGACGGCAACTAGTGCTTCACGGATCTTGCGGTCGGCAGAATCCTCTGTTCCGACATAGTCGCGAAAGATGCTGCGGGCAAGCTGCTGAGTGATGGTGCTCGCGCCCTCTCGAATTTCACCCCCTTTAACATTTGTGACTACTGCACGGGTAATTCCAATAGGATCAACACCCCAATGCCAGTAATATCGAGAATCTTCTGAGGCAATAACGGCTTTGGGGAGAAAAGATGAAAAGTCTGAAAGCTGCTTATTTTCTAGATGGGCACGGGTTTCAATTGGGCGTAGGGGGGTTTCACCATCACGAGCATAAACTACTACTGGGCCTTGCACCGAGGCAGGCAGAGGACGAACCCCAAACTTTTGCCACTCGAAACCGACCCAAGCGGCTGCGATCGCAGTTAATCCCGTAAAACCATACAGCCCATACCGTGTCGCCTTGACATATAGGGGTGGCGGATTGTGATATTGAATCCGTACAGCCGCCGCCAATTCTGGGGGGCCGAGGGTCAAAACATCGCCATGATGTAGAGTGACCTTCGCCAAACGATGTTTGCCGCGATAAATACCATTGGTAGAGTTTTCGTCTTTGAGGATAAATGGCTCATGGAGTTGCCGCTTGTCTCGCGTCAGCGACAGGTGTACCTGACTGACTACTGGATTTCTCACCACAATATCGCAGGATTTGGAACTCCGTCCCAGCAGATAATGTTCTCCCAGCAACGGATAAATTTCTGCCTTATCAGTTTCAGCATCTTGAACCCAAAGCTCTGGCACTTTGGCATTGGGTTTGAGGGCAAGCTGGGAGAAATTAACTTTGGATTGGATCGTTTGTACTGCTTGCGTAATTGCCCTCAAAAACGTTTTTGGCGAGTTAGAGGGAGTGGGTGGCGGATTGGGAGTAGGTGGCGGGTTCGAGGGTGAAGTCATGAACAACTAGCGCAGGAGTCGTACAAGGACATAGATACAATTCAACCTGCTGGAGTTTCCGAATTCTGCTCCAAACTCAGTTACGGACTATTGTACTGACTGTGGTTCAAGTCAGCCTAGCAAAAATGGGGATAAAGATGAAGGATTTCGCCGCTTTTGTTGAGCTATCCGTTCGATTGCAAAAAATCCCCAGCTTGTGGCTGGGGAAATCTATCAGGGTGCATCTACCACTCCCTTATCCTCAGAATTAAGGAACTGTTCAGGAAAAGCAGGATGAGGCTATGGTGAAGAGATATCTCGAATTTTAGAGATTTGGCAAAGTTAGCTGCTAACCTCTTGATTGGTAATCCTTGGTTTTTGGCAATTACTGGAACTTTTGCCATGATTTGGGACGCGATCGCTCCCCATCGCTATGCTGGAGATCTGTAGCAATCCTCAACCAGTCCTGAGAACACCCAAGAGGCGTTTAGGGACAGAGCCTCAAGGAAGAGGCATTGCCCCTCCACCACCTTCTCACCCATCATTTGGGATTGCTACATATGTTTCTTTTCTTCTGGTAATTCTTCTTACACTTCGGTAATGATATGACAGCTCAAACAGAGATTGTTAGACAGAGTGATCTAATCAATCAGTTGGTGCTCGATCGCCAAACCCTTGAAGAACTAGGTCGAGTAGAGCTCCTTTGGATGTACCCTCCCGCCCATCGAGTTTTGGGGTTTATCTGCAAATCCGGATTTTTGGGCAACAAAAAATTTGCGTTTAAGTTGGATCAAATCACCGCAGTGGGGCAAGCGGCGTTTTGACCCATTCGGCACCCCAACCGACTGAAACCCAAAAAGTGCAACAACTTGAATCCTTGCTTCAGCATGAAGTTTGGAGCCATGAAGGCAATCAAATTGGCAAGATTGCAGATTGCCTGTTTAACTTGCAAACGGGCGTTATTACCGACTACTTGTTTGTTTCTAGCGGCTGGACTGGAGCAATTGGTGAAATCTATCAGCTACCCCCTACAGAAATTACCAACGTTGGCAAAAAGCGAGTGTTAGTTAGAGAATCTGCGACCACTAGCTTCAACGTTTATTGTGAAGGCATTCCGCAAAAGTTGACTAAAGCAAAAGAATCCTTGCAACAAGAAGCTACTGAGGAATTTCGTTCATTGACTCAACGGGCGGAAGCCATGGCTGAACAGGCAAAGGCGCGGCTTCAGAGCCTGACTGAGCAGGCCAAAGAACAGGCCCAGAGCTTGTCTCAAAAAGCTAAAGAAAAAGCTCAGGCGTTAAATGAGCAAATGAATGATCAGTTACAAGACGCTAAAACAGAGACTCGCACCCT
This sequence comes from Leptolyngbyaceae cyanobacterium CRU_2_3, assembly GCA_012034795.1. Taxonomy (GTDB): domain Bacteria; phylum Cyanobacteriota; class Cyanobacteriia; order Elainellales; family Elainellaceae; genus Drouetiella. The sequence goes on along the minus strand of JAAUOQ010000193.1, from coordinate 5,721 downwards.
AGCAGATCAGGCGAAGGAACGCAGCCGGACCCTAGCAGAACAGGTGAAAGAGCGATCGCAGGTAATGGGTAAACAGTTAGAAGAAGGTTTTCAAACCTTAACGGTTCAGGCAGAGGAAATTTTTGAATCGGTGGCAGAAGATTTTTCTGAGTCTAAATCCAAGCCGCCAGTTCGCAACGCTGATCAGACCAAGGCTGCGAAGATGCCTCCAACGGTTGTCGGTGAAGACGATGATGATGAACCTTGGATTTAATTTGGATTTAATTAACGCTGCCTGAAACAAGGGGATCTGGCTAGATCACGAGATCACAATTGTTTACCTAAAATATTTACCTAAACCCTGACAAGAGCGATCGCATTCCTGGGAATCTGCGTTATCCTGAATCGCTACGAGCCTCTAGTTTAGTAATGAACGCTTAGGATGCACTACAAGCAGCGTTAAGGATGGAGCTTTCTCTGAATGAATCTCTACTTATAGCGTTTGCCACGGTTTTTGATGTTATATTGCTTCCTGTATTTGCCATTGCTGAAGCTGCTGCTATGGAAACCAAAGACATGACCGCCCGCAGTTCTCGTGTTCAGTATCACCCCCTCAAAGGATCACTCATCGCTACTGCCCTGAGCGTTGTTTCCTTGTCTGCTTGTAGCGTGGCAGACCTCACTCCCAAAGATATGGGTTCGATCGCAGTCAGCCCTAGCGCTTCAGCTACAATCTCACCTGCGGCTGCCTCGCCCTCTATCTCTAGCGAATTTAGCTTTCCTCAGATTTCCTGCGGAGATCAGGCAACCTCTCCGAGTGAAACCTGGTATCCGGTCTACATTGATAAGGGCGACATTGCCCAAATTCGTAGCAAATATTGCAAAGATGCTGTGCGAGTCATCCGAGACAAAACTGGCATACCTTCAGTTCAAGTCGCTAGCTTTACTAGCGCTGGCAAAGCGCAGCGGTTTGCCGCAGCCGTGGGTGGTCAAGTCGAGCCTGTCGGCATTTCCCGTGCCTCATTAGATGCTCAAGTGATGGATGCTCAAGCGACGGGTGAACGGGCTACAGGTAGTGCTCTCTCCACAACCTCTTCTACCTCTGCGTTTAATGCTATGGCATCGGGCGAATCTGGGGTCTTGGTATCTCGCGACTCTCAAGCTCCCATTAACATTCGTGATCGCGCCACAACAACGGCACCTATAGTCCAAGTGGGCTATGGCGGCGATCGCATCCAGATTGTTAATACCACTCAAGCAGAGGATGGCTATACCTGGTACAGCGTTCAGTTAGAGTCTGGAGAAAAAGGCTGGGTGAGGGGTGACTTTGTCAATCTCAACTCAGCTAACCCAGACACTTCCGCTGCATCAGACAGCCGCGATCGCTCTCTCAGCGCTTCTGCTATACCCAGTACCTCAAACCCAAGTACTTCTAGCTCAAGTACTTCTAGCTCAAGTGCTTCTATCAATCGCTCAGGGGTATTGACTGCCAGCGAACCCGGTTCGTTAATTAATGTCCGCTCCAGTGCCAGCACCTCAGCCGAAGTGCAATCCACAGGGTATGTGGGCGATCGCATTCAAGTTACTGACAAAATGCAAGGAGATGACGGCTACACCTGGTACAGCGTTCGGCTAGAATCCGGCGGAACTGGCTGGGTACGGAGCGATTTTGTCTCTAGTTATTAACAATAATATGCAAGCAAGTTTGGCTGAAGTGTTGTGGCAAGAGCATCAAGATTTGGCGATCGCCTCTCTGCAAAGTCCCTTTGTGCAAGGAATAGGGAACGGTTCTTTACCCAAGCCGAAGTTTGCTTACTACGTGGGACAAGATGCTTTCTTCTTGGAAGCTTTTGCTAGAGCCTATAGTATTGCTGCTGCCAAAGCTCAAGACTGGCAAGGATTTAATGTTTTTCATGACCTTGCCAGCGGCGTTTTACAAGAGCTAAAGCTCCATCAGAACTATGCAATTCAATGGGGGGTGAATCTTCAGCAGGTAGAACCCGGCATTGCAACTCGCCACTATACAGATTTTTTGTTAGCTACGGCTTGGAGTCAGGGAGTTGGGATTACAGCAACAGCAATGCTTCCCTGTATGCGGCTTTACGCTTTTCTGGGGCAAAGTCTCGCGGCCGATGGCATTGCCAATCATGCCTATGCAGACTGGATTCGGACTTACAGCAGCACTGAGTTCACACCCCTGGCAGATCAATTGGCTCAGTTGACCAATCAATATGCTAGCCTAACTCCTCTGGTGCGATCGACCTATCGCTATGCTATGCAGTGTGAACTCAATTTCTTCCAGGCTGCCTGGGAAATTCAAGCCTAAACTGGTATTAACTTACAGCTATTTTTAGATAGGTTAGCTACAGTGCGTAAAGCTTTGGCATACGAGAAATGCTTAGCCTGCGCTGAGCACAGGCATCGAATAAGTACTGTAAACGAGTAGAGCCGTTAGATCTAACGGCTCTGCGATAAGGCTGTTCTTAGATCCGCGTTAGTCCCGTATTAGCCTCCGGTTGGGGTTCCGTTACCCGGACCCGCCGTCACAATCACGAGATTATCAGGATGAATCAAGTCTGAAACTATCTGTTCCACCTGAGATGGCGTGACAGCGTCAATCTTTTCGGGGTATTGCCGGATCTCCTCCAGGGTCAATCCCAGCACATCATTATCTAGAATCGATGAAGATAGGTTGCTCGGATCGGCTAAATCAACGGAATAGCCACTAATCAGCGATCGCTTTGCAGTATCCAATTCCACCTGCGTAATCCCTCGATCGCGGATTTGCTTCAGGAGGGCGATTGCACTATCAATTGCTTTAGGGGCATCTTCAGGAGCAGTTTGCATAGAAATAGCAAAAAGGACCTGGCTCCAGTCCTGCCTGGAAAAAGCTATAGATACCGTAGGTTAAACCCTGGCGATCGCGGATCTCAGTCCCCAACCGGCTAGATAAGGTATCGCCCCCTAAAATCTGGTTCAACAGCAAAGCTGCATAAAACTGGGGATCTTGACGTTTAATGCCGCCATAGTAACCCATATAAGTGACGGACTCTGTCTTACCCGCGATAACCGGACTCAGTACCATCGTAGATTTGGGTAAAGCCACTGCTGGGAAGGCAAGTTTGGGCTTATCACCCTGAGCTTTCCAGTTGCCAAACGCTTCTGTGAGCATTGCTTTGATTTGATTAGGGTCAAAACTACCCACCAGGGAGAGTACTGTTGAATCCGGGCGATAGTGTTGCTGATAAAAGTCAACTACATTTGCTTGCGTTACCTTTGCCAACGTTTCTGCGGTAGGCAGCGATCGATAAGGATGATTTTCTGGATAAATGGTTTGTCGGAAGACACGCCAGCCTAACTGCCGAGGATCATCTAGCTCTGCTTTCAGCCCAGTCAGCGATCGCTGACGAGTTAGCTCTAATTGTTCAGGAGGAAAGGTCGCGTTCTGCATCACATCTGCCAGCGTTTGAATCAGAGTCGGCAGATTTTCAGGCAGAGCATGGCCCCCAAAGTTCACGCCTTCTCGGCGGGCGCTAAAACCCAAACTTGCACCCTCATTTTCTAGGGTTTTCGCTAGCGTTAAGGCATCTTTTGATCGGGTTCCATTCATCAAGTTATCTGAGGTCAGGCTAGCGAGTCCGGCGTTGTCTGGTGTGTCAAAGCTTGAACCTGCTTCCACCCAACCGTTAAGATTAATCATCGGTGTAGCAGCATCGGGCAACAACAACACTCGCAAACCATTCTCTAATGTAAATTTAGTGGGCAGCGTTTGAGAGTTGGCATTGCTCACAGGTTGGATTGGCGGCAGATAGCGAGCCACTTCTGCCGGATCTACTGGTGCGCCTGGACTGAAGCTCTCAACCACCCGGCTAGATCCCCCACTCGAAGCACCCGGTTGACCATCGGCTGTGGTGGGTTCAAAATAGCCAACGATACGCTTGGCAGGCTCTAGATAGACTTTGGCAACTCGCTGCACATCTGCTGGAGTCACCTGCTCAATCGCAGCTAAGTAGCGATCGCTATATCGGTAATCTCCCGATACAGTTTGGTTATAGGCAAGCTGACTGGCCTGACTAGAGATATCTTGATTGCTCAGCACAAACGAAGTCTTGAGCTGAGTTTTTGCCCGATCCAACTCTTCCTGGGTCACCCCCTTGTCAGTCAATTCAGCCAGCGACTGAAGCAGGACACGATCGATCTCGATAATATCTTTGCCTGGCGCTGCCGTTGCGGATATGTTGTACCATCCTGGCTCAATCATTTCAGCCGGGTAAGCTCCCACCCCAGTTGCTAGACCCGTCTCTACTAAAGCTTGATAGAGTCGGGAACTGCGTCCGCCCGTCAGAATCATATCCATCAAGTCGATCGCTGGCACATCTGGATGGTTAATATCGGGCAGCGGATAAACAGCATCGAGTAGTGCTGCACTGCCCGCTTCCTTTAAAACAATGGGCGATCGCTGAACCGGTGTTGCCACTGCCTCAGCCCCCGCAGGCACAGAGTGATTAGGGCGATTTCCAGAGCGATTGGGGATCTGCCCATAGAGTTCTTTCACCTTTTGCAAGGCAGATGTTGTCTCAAAGTCACCTGTAATGACTAACGTGGCATTGTCTGGGCTGTAGTAGGTTTTATAGTAATTTCGTACCTGTTCAGCCGTAAATTGCTCCACATCTGACTTGGTGCCGCCAACCGGTAAACCATAGGGGCGATCGGGAAACACCGTCTGCATTACTGCTCTGCCCAACCGGTAGCCAGGGCTGTTTTCATAGCCCTGCAATTCAGAGATCACCACCTTTTTCTCGCTGGCAAGCTGCTCCGAACCCATTAGGGCATGAGTCATTCGATCGGCTTCTAAAGTCAGCATTGCTTCTAGCTTGTTGCTTTCCACTGTGCCAAAGTATGCGGTTTCGTCGTAGCTCGTAAAGGCGTTAGACTGGCTACCCAAAGCACTGAAAAGCGACCAAATTGAATCGGGCGATCGCTGGTTCCCTTAAACATCAAGTGCTCAAGCTGATGAGAGATCCCGTTTTGTCCAGCGGGTTCATTTCGCGACCCAACCCGATACCAAATCTGCACACTTACAACCGGCGCTGTATGAATTTCTTTGGTCAGTACAGTTAAACCGTTATCCAAGACGGTTTTGTGAGTTCCCTCGGTCAAAGATACAGCAGAGGCAAGGGGCGGACTTGGAGTTGAGGCAACCGTCGCAGCACCAGACGAAAAGGTGATTGTCCCTAATAGAAAGCTGATGAACAGCCCCGCCAATAAATATAGGCGAAGCCTAAGGGTTAGAACAGCCATAGCGTATAAGTTGGGTTAGGCAAGGTAATAGTCAGCAGTGGAAAAGCTCCAAAGCAAGCAGTAGATATGGATAGAGGAACTGAGTTCAATGTAGTGATGGGATCTGAATGCTGCCTTCCATATCTCAGCAAAATCTGAGCAAAAAATAGGCAAGTGACCCTGACGGGAGCAGGTTCTTTTAAGCAGGTCTATTGCTATTTTATTCGACAAAACAAGAAGCTGGAACAAGCCTCCTCGTAGAGGACTTATTCCAGCTATAAGCATTAAATGAGAAAATCTGGAAAAAGACAGAAGGTTCAGTTGAAAACACTCAACGAATTAACATATCTGTGCAAGTAACATCTGTACGCAAGTTACTGCACGGTGATTTTACCTACCATGCCAGCGCCTCGGTGAGGAGCACAGTAGTAACTATATGTACCAGGGGTGTCAAAGGATAGC
>JAAUOQ010000192.1 GCA_012034795.1 Leptolyngbyaceae cyanobacterium CRU_2_3 | reverse complement strand
AGATCCCGCCAAAAGGCGCTGAGCAGCACTAGTCCATGACCACTGGCCGTCAACCAGAAGAGTGACTCCCCAGAAAATACTGACTTGAGTCCTTGAAAGCCCAAATCAATATCTACGCCGCCTGTACAGGCCAAATATCCTGTAGATTGGATAACCAGTTGATTGCCATTGAGTGTGTAGGGCAAAATATCGCCCATCATTTTGGGCGCTAAATAGATTTCGGCAGGGCGATCGCCCGATCGAAAGGTGCTGAGAAATAGGGACTCGCCCGCCAAAACTCTCTTTAGTCCACCCAGAACGCCACCACCCTTGCCTTTTCGCAAGGTTGTGTTGACATCCATATGGCTACTCATGGCTACCATTGCTCCTGCTTCTGCCAAGATCTCCTCCATCGGGTCTAGATCAATTTTGGCGATCGCACTATCGGGTTGATGCAAAATATCAAATTTCATAAAGTTAAAACTGTTTTAAGGGTTTATCGTAGCTTTGGATGAATTGCAGCCTTGGGTTTATCGCAATTTTGGACGAATAAACCGCACCAAACCATCCAGACTACGGGATTGTAAATAGATCCGCCCTTGTCCTGACAGACGATTAACTAAGCCCTCGCCAGACGTTACCGAACCCACTAGTCCACCTGCCAAACGCAGGTTCATCTTAATGCCAGGGTCATAGGCCACCAGATGTCCAGAATCGACAATGAATTCGCCATCGACTCGGCGCTGAGAAACACCGCCATAACCGCCAAAAAATACTAGCCCGTTGCCGCTCAGTTTCAGCTTAAAGAGTCCTTCTCCAGCCAGCCAACTAGAAAACCCAGCCCACTGCACATTCATCTGAATACCAGGAGTGTGGGCAATATAGGCTCCGGGTTGAAAGCAAATCTCGTTGCCATTCAGTTCGATCGCCACGATGTCGCCCACTGTAGATTGGCTCAAAACCAGTTCCAGGGATTGCTGGGTTGGGTTGCTGAACTCATTGACAAACAATGACTCGCCACCGAAAAACTTCTTCAGCAAGGCTGGAATCAGTCCCCCTGAAAACTGCGTTGTCATCGATAGCTTTGCTGCCATGCTGAGCATGGCTCCGGCTTCGGCAATAATCCGATCGCCCGGATTTAGCGTCAAGAAAATTGCTGCGAACGCAGGCTTATAGCGAATGTCATATTTCACTAGCTAGACCTCTACTCTCTAATACCTCTAATGGATGAGGGGTAACATGAATCGTCAATAGGGAGCTAATCCGACTCCACTATTAAGTGAAGTTGTAGGAATTAGGTAAAGTTGTTGGAAAATTTATTGGAAAATTGAGGAGCATAACGAACTGGCTTAGAGTGCCCCCAAGCAAGCGATCGCTAACAGCCTTTCCCCATGACTCTTCTGACATCACGAACTTTAATCTTTCCAGTATTCTCAGGCTTTAACTCTCTAGATTTCAGCCCTAATAGATTACAACCCTACCGACAGGAAGCCTGTGCCATCCAGTGGAGTGGCACAGGTGGATTGGCTTTTTTTAATCTCCGTAGCGCTATGGCAGAGCTGTAGAGCTACAAAGAGTTATCAGCAGTAGCTCTACAGGTTATGCAGGCATTCAAAAAACTTCACATTTTTGTGCGATCATCATTCAGGGGATCTTGAGCAATGAAAGTTAGATAAGCGAAAAATATTGGACGGGCGAGATGCCTATTACATTAGGCGGGAAAGCGTTGGACGAGAAAATATTTGGCTTTGAATCTGGGTTGTTACGATCGAATATATGTTTTAAGTCTGTCAGGAGGGAAGACCGATGGTAGAGCGTCCAATTAAGAAATCTGAGCGGCAAGCGATGGCTGCCACCCATGGAATAGTTGAAGGAAAGATAGAAGTACAGCCTGCTGAAGTACAGCCTGCTGAAGTACAGCCTGCTGAAGTACAGTCGGCTGAAGTACAGCCTGCTGAAGTTCTCACAGAATCCCACAGTAGGAGACAGCCGCCTAGCCCTCCCAATAAAGATAAAGATCGCAATAAAGACAAAGACCGCAACAAAGATCGAGCCAAAGGGAAGGACGATCGTCGGAGAAACGAAGAAAGACAGTAAGCCACCAGCAGTGATGGCGTTGATGCGGGGACCCAGACCTGTCCAACCTAAGCCTGTCTTAGAAGCACCGATAGAAGAGCAAGATGTAGCGGCTGATGAAGCTGAAACGGCTGAATCTCCCATATCTGAGGCTTGATCTGATCACAGTAGAAATAATTTTGACATGGAGGGCGCTTTCCCTTTCGGGGAAAATTCCACCCCCTCCTTTTACAATGATTATGTTTGCTTACAAAAAGTCTTTAAATCCGAGTTGACTTGTGTTTCGGTAAGCTCGTTAACTACGATCAGTTTAATTGTGGAATAGTCCGCAATTAAAGATTTAACGTTAAGGAATCTTACGGGTTCACAGATCCCTCACAAAGTTCCGTGACAGAAGTCCCGTGACGGAACAGCAGGCTGAGCACATTGTGCGTAGCAAACGTCCACGACTCCGCCAGCGCTACCTTTCCTCACATTGCCCTAATCAGGATTTTAAGTATGACTACTGCGACCGTTAGCTTTCCGATCGATCTGGGAGCCTACAAGCGGCTGGCGCTCGATCCAGCCCAGCCAACGCTCACCAGCGATCAGCGAGATGCGTTGAAAGCCAACATTCAGCTTTGCCGAGATGCGCTAGTATTCTTCACGGCAACCGGAGCCGCTAGAGGGGTAGGGGGTCACACTGGTGGTCCCTACGACACCATACCAGAAGTGATGATTTTGGATGCTTTCTTCCGAGGCGCACCCGACAAGTTTGTGCCCATTTTCTTTGATGAGGCCGGACACCGGGTTGGCACTCAATATTTGATGGCAACTCTGCAGGGTGACCTACCTGCGGAGAAGCTGATGCATTACCGCGAAGCTCATTCAGGGTTACCTGGACATCCAGAATTGGGGTTGACTCCTGGCGTTAAGTTCAGTTCGGGGCGCTTAGGACACATGTGGGCATACATCAATGGTGTGGCGATGGCCAACCCTGACAAAGTGGTAATTTGCCTGGGATCTGATGGAGCACAGCAGGAAGGTAATGATGCTGAAGCCGCTCGTTTAGCAGTATCGCAGAATCTCAACGTCAAGCTGCTGATTGACGATAATGATGTGACGATCGCCGGACATCCTTCTCACTATATGCCAGGCTTCACAGTTGCCAAAACGCTTGCAGGACATGGCTTAGCAGTCAACGAAGGCGATGCTGAAGATTTGGATGATCTCTATCGTCGGATGTGTGAAGCATTCACCACTGCCGGCCCGATCGCCCTAATCAATAAGCGCAAGATGTGTGTGGGGATTGAGGGGCTGGAAGGTTCGACACATGGGCACGATGTCATTTCGCTAGATAAGGCGATCGCCTATTTAGACAAGCGTGGTTATGCCGAAGCCGTCAAAGTTCTCAAAGAAATTCCCAAGAACAAGCACGACTACACCTACCTGGGATCTGGCAGTAAGCGCGGCTCTAATCGTAATGTATTTGGCGAGGCGGTCGTATCTGTTTTGAGTGGCCTGACGCCCGCAGAACGCAAAGCCCAAGTCGTTTGTATAGACAGTGATTTAGAGGGTTCCTGCGGCCTGAACAAAATCCATGCTGCCTATCCTGAAATTTTGTCAGTGCGGGCATTATGGAACGGGGCAATATTTCTGCTGCCGCAGGGTTTGGCATGGAGAAAGGGAAGCAGGGCATCTTTGCCACCTTCAGCGCTTTTCTAGAGATGTGTATCTCTGAAATCACCATGGCGCGGCTCAACTACTCCAACCTACTTTGCCATTTCTCCCATTCCGGCATTGATGACATGGCAGACAACACCTGTCATTTTGGCATCAACAACATGTTTGCCGACAATGGCTTAGATGATGGCTACACAACGCGGCTCTACTTTCCTGCCGATGCCGCTCAGATGACAGCCTGTGTCCAATCTATTTTTAACGATCCAGGACTGCGATTCATCTTTTCCACTCGGTCTACAACACCCAATATTTTGGATGTTGACGGCAACGATCGCTATGGTGGCGACTACAAGTTTGTGGCAGGTAAAGACGAACTAGTGCGGGAAGGCACAGCAGGCTACATTATCGCCTATGGTGAAACGTTGTATCGTGCTCTGGATGCGGTTGAGCGTCTGAAACAAGAAGGCATTGATGTGGGCTTAATCAACAAACCCACGCTCAATGTCATTGACGAAGCAATGATGGCAAAAATGGGCAAAGCTCCTTTCGTATTAGTTGCAGAAGCCTTCAACCGCAAAACGGGATTGGGCAGTCGCTTTGGTTCCTGGTTGCTAGAGCGAGGCTACACTCCAAAGTTTGCCTTTCTGGGAACTCATAAAGAAGGCTCTGGTGGTTTGTGGGAGCAATTCCCTTATCAAGGGCTTGATCCAGCGGGCATTATGGCGAAAGTGAAAGAGTTAGTCGCTTAGAAATAACCTAGCCTAGTAAGCCTAACGGTATTACTAGGCACCCCGTCGGCATATTCTCCTCAAGAGACGCGCTCAGTCGCGTCTCTTCGCATGGAGAGTATTTGCAAGGGGAGCACAGATCAAGTTGATACCCCAAATGCCTGAATCAAGTGGAATATCCAGCGTAGTAAGTAGAAGGACAGAGCAATAGAACCGATAAACGCGAGTGCCAGTCCAGCAATGAGCAAAACGGCAAACCTGTGATTGCGCTTCTGGTTAGAGCGGGGAAATTGCAAATGTTCTTCCAAAAGCTCAATATTGCGAATATTAGATTTCCAGGTGACATCAAAAACATCGCCAATGATGGGCACAGTTCCAGCGATCGTCTCCAGCAAAATATTAAGTGCCATAGTCCTGAGTGCAGACTTAGAGGCTCCTAACTGGGCCGCCTCCAGCACAATAAAAGAAGACAAAATCAGACCCGCAGTGTCCCCGCCTCCTGGAATTAAGCCAATAATGGGGTCTAACCCAATCCGGATTTTTGTGCCTGGAATACCGATCGCATTATCGAGCAACTTCCCCAATGTCCGAAGTCGCTGCATCCTGGCCGCTGTTGAGTGAGCGGCGATCGCACCAGGCTTAGAGGAGGATGGCTGGGGTGAAGAACTTGGCATGAGGGTAAAGAGAATGATGAGGCTGTGCCTCAATAATTAGGTAGTCCCAGGATTTAAGCTACAGGCACATATTACATGAGATCTCTTGCAGGATCATCATCTTGCGGCAGCATCAAACCTTGATCAGATGTTAATCTGGGTCTTGCTTGTCCCGCCTAGGGTGATGGCGATCGCGAGGGTCTGCCTGTTGCCGATACCAGCGCTGCCATGCGAAGGAGCTACGAATTGTCAGCCATAGCAATAGCAGCACAATTAACCCACCCTGTTGAGGCGCACTAAACGCTAACAACACCAAAGACACGCAGAGAAAATCTTGGACAAAGATCACCCAGATCGGAATAGCTCTGAGGCGATAGAACCAGCCCACCTGCACCAGTTGTAAGACCCATGCTACTAAGCCTCCCAAAGCGCCCAGTAGCATCACTGGTAAGCCCTCAAGCTGAGCCGATCGGGCTACTGTAATTGCGGCGATCGCCCCAACAAGAGGACTCAGTATAAGCTGCACAATTTGTAAGAACCGCTGTCCCAACCGTTCTTTAGAAAAGAGAAGTTCAATGAGTGACCAACTCACCAACACCCCTAACACCAGCGGAGGCGGCAAATGGGACAAAATTGGCATGTTCGCCCACAAATTGTGGCTGTACAGCAGCCCAATTAATAGCAGAGGTAACGCAATTCTCATCCCTGCTGCTGCGGATAAAGAGAGAACGGCTAAAACCTCAATCATTGGTCTTTGAAAATGCAGGAAGATTACTTTATCAAGTCTGCGACATCTGTTAGGGGCGCACTAACCATGACCGGAGCTTGGTAAAGCGGTACAGTGAAAGTAACGGTCGAACCCAACCCTTCGCCTAAGCTAAAGAAATTCACAATACCGCTCATCGCTTCTACCAGCTTTTGAGAAATCGCCAAACCCAAACCTGTTCCCCCATACTGGCGGGTGCGAGACCCATCAATTTGGCTAAAAGATTGGAAGAGCTTATCCTGTTTTTCTAGAGAAACGCCGATACCTGTATCGGCAACGCTAATTTAACCATACCTGGCTTCTCTTCGTTTTGCACTACAATTTTTCCAGGCATAACTTCAGCAGTAATCATAATCTCGCCCTGGTGGGTGAACTTGATGGCATTGCCGACCAAATTCAACATTACTTGCAGCAAGCGCTGGTAGTTGCCGTAGAGAATCACATCATCGCGAGTTTCGGGTGTACGAATTTCAAAGCTGAGGCGCTTTTGCTCGGCTTGCGGTCGGGTGAAGTTATCGACTTCGGTGAGTAGATCGTCTAGCTTAATCGGATTCAAGTCAAGCTGCATCTTACCTGCCTCAATTTTGGCAATGTCTAAGATGTCATTGATAATGTTGAGCAGATGAATCGCCGAGCGATAGGCTTCCTGAATAAATTGAGTCTGCTCTTCAGGATCATCTGCCATACCATCCATGACTAGCTTTAGAAAACCAATCATGCCATTTAACGGGGTTCGTAACTCATGAGAGGTATTTGCCAAAAAGTCGCTCTTGAGGCGGGATGCAGCTTCGGCTTGACGCCGGGCTTCCTCTAGTTCTTGGTGCTGCTGCATCAGGCTATCGTTAACCCGCTGTAGCTCTTCTGCGAGGCTACGGCTTTCTTCTAAAAGAGTGGCATGGGCAACCCCCGTGCCGACCTGATCAGCAATTTCTTGCAGCAGATCAATTTCTACATCATTCCAAACGCGCAGAGAATCCGTCTGGTGTAGGATGATCAACCCATTGGGATGGTCTTGGTAACAGGTGGCAATAGCCAACATGGAGGGTGAGCCTTCCTCTGATCCAGATTCGCATCCTGTCCGGTTCGCAACGCAGGAGACTGGCTTCAAGGTAGCAAGTGCCTGTCCAATGTAAGTCTCTTCAAGTACCTCTAGCTCCGTGCCTAGCATAGGTTTTAGAGAAAGTTGTCGATATTCTGCCACTGCTTTTAATCGGACATCAGAAGGCTTATAGGGAAAAATTACACACCGGCTGACGCCTAAAGCTTCCCCTAAACCATCGACGGTTTGCTGCCAGATTGTTTCAAGATCCAGGCTGCGGCGGATATTCCAAACCACTTGGGTCAGGCGTTTATGATAGCGTTCGGAACGGGAGGAAACGCTAGAATGAACCAGCGTATTAATCACCTCCAGGGCTTTCTCTTGGGTGGCACTGTAAAGGAATTTACCCATGACTACCGCAGTTGTAGCCGTTCCATGGGGCATGAGAATGGGACTAATAGTTAGATCGAATACCAAGTATTCTTCTGCGTAGCGAAAAGGGTACTCAAATCTGACAGGCAACAGATAGTCGAGGACTTGGCGTACTCGCTTCAAGTAAGGAACGCTTGCTGCTGGCGCAAAGGTTTCCTCCATAGAGCGGCAGACCACTTCTGCCGAATTCAATCTGTATTGTTCAGATTCTCGCCAGTAGAAGGATAGGTACTGTCCTGCTCCATCTTGGGTGAATACCAAATCAGCGCCAGGAACTGACACGAAATCACCGAGGTCTTGAGTCGCTACCCGCGTCATCGGTTCAGTCATCGAAAGTGGAAGATCGCCAGGCAAAGTCATCAGCGTAGAACAGCAAACTACAAGATGAGGAGGTGAAGCACTTTCCCAGGTTACTGGAGCAGTTCCAGATGAGTATGCTCAAGCTCTCAACCAAAATTGAGTGGATGAACCTATAATTCCCGATTTATCCTGGTTGATGTACAAGGTCGCTACCGAAAGACCCTAAACTTAGGAGAAAAAGCAGGCCAACCGGGCTGAATCTTCATAAAATGCCTCACTAAAAATTCATGCAACCTAAATTAATCATTCCACTCTCCTTTAGGTGGAACAGGAGGGTTTCGCCGCAAAGTCCGAGTTAAATCATCGTCTCGCCGTCCGCCACCCAGCCATTGCCGTACAGCTACTTCAATCAC
>JAAUOQ010000191.1 GCA_012034795.1 Leptolyngbyaceae cyanobacterium CRU_2_3 | reverse complement strand
ACGGGCAAGGTCTAAAGTTACTAGTGACTGAGCCAATGAGACTCCCTACAGTTCCTTGAGACACCCAACCCAGGCGATCGCTGCCACTTAAGCTGGTGTAGTACACCTGGACAAACACTTTGTTGCCAACGGTTTGAGCCGGGAGCGGTGGATTTGTCAAGAACACGCGGCTAGCACCGGCTGGGCCATCAAACTGACTATTATAGGTTTGCCGCTCCCCAGTTCTGGGGTCTTCGTAAGCGAACAGCCCGTTGGGGGCAGTGGTGGTACGGATAAAGTAGCAAGCCCCCCTTGTCGGCGGTGTTGGCGGTGTTGGCGGTGTTGGCGGTGTTGGTGGCACATCAGAACATTCTGTCAAGTTTGCCGCTCGTAGCCATCCCACAACGGGTTGTTTGATTTGGGCAACACCACCAATGCCAGCAATGTTACCCAAAACACCCGTTAAAGTCACTCGTGCTCCGGCTGTGACTGTTCCGACTCTTTGATCTATGGGTCCTAGGGCTGTATTGAGGAATATTTCAGTAGTGGCATTGGCTTGACGGCAAACATTGATGCGATCGACCCGCTCGTAGAGGGGTGTGTCGCCAGGTTCTAGCACTTGCGGAGCAGGGGTTTCGGCTGGAGCGGGCGTTGGAGTTTCAGGTGTGGCGGGCGTTGGCGAGGCTTGAGCGATCTCAATGCTGGCTAGGGCAGCAGTCTGTAAGCCCCCGACTGGGCCCATAACCGATCCCATAAAAGCTGCTGAAACCAGAGCATATCCTGCTCTTTTTAAAGATTGACTATTAAATTTCATCTTAAAAACCCTCCTCCAGTTCACAAAAATGTGCTTGCCGGAGAGTCTACCATGCTAAGAAAAGAGTAATTTCTAACTCAAATAATTTTTACGATACTTAGCGATATGTTTAATGCTTATCCTCGTGATTTAGTAGGCTATGGACGCCACACGCCTCATCCGCACTGGCCAAACCAAGCTCGTGTGGCTGTGCAGTTTGTCATCAACTATGAAGAAGGCGGTGAGAGTTGTGTGTTACATGGCGACCAGGCAGCCGAAGCTTTCCTGTCGGAAGTGATTGGCGCTGAACCCTTGCAGGGCGTTCGGCATGTGAATATTGAGTCGATCTATGAATACGGCAGTCGGGCAGGGTTCTGGCGATTGCACCGCATGTTTACGCAACGTGGTATTCCCGTTACCGTTTATGGGATCGCTATGGCGCTAGAGCGCCACCCGGAAGCTGTTGCGGCCATGCTAGAGGCAGATTGGGAAATTGCTAGCCACGGCTATCGCTGGATTGACTACAAATATTTCAACGAAGCGGTGGAACGGCAGCATTTGCAGCAGGCGATCGCCATCCACACCCAGATCACCGGTATGCGCCCGCTAGGTTGGTATACGGGGCGTAACAGCCCCAACACTCGCAAACTAGTGGTTGAAGAAGGTGGTTTTTTGTACGACTCAGATAGCTATGCCGATGACCTGCCCTACTGGACTCATGAGTATGGCAAACCTCATCTCGTAATTCCTTATACCTTAGACAATAACGATATGCGCTTTGCTAGTGCTCAAGGCTTTAACTCTGGGGATCAGTTTTTTGCCTACCTGCGGGATGCATTCGATGTGCTCTATGCCGAAGGAGAAACCGCTGCCAAAATGATGAACATTGGCTTACATTGCCGCCTGGTGGGTAGACCCGGACGCGCCGCTGCCCTGGCCCGCTTTTTAGACTACGTGCAGAGTCACGATCGCGTTTGGCTTTGTCGGCGCATTGATATTGCTCACCATTGGCATCAACATCACAAACCGGAAAGTTGAAAGATTAATGGTAAAGAGAGAAGGAGGCTAATTGATTCTGTTTAATTTCGGGTTGATTTCTATGGTGATTTCTATGTGATTTCTATAGTTCATCTAAAGTTAAGCTGCCTCTGACGGAATGACTTCCTAATATAGAAATTGACGAAGTCCAGAATCGGAAACCTTGCATGGGAAGGAAAAAACTATGACTGACCCAGAACAGCCGTTAGACCTGGATCATAAATATGCACTCGATCGCGACTGCACGACCCTCTCTCGGCATGTCCTTCAACAGTTTCAAAGTTTCTCAGCAGAAGCCCAAGACTTAAGCGCGCTGATGAACCGGGTTGCCCTAGCGGCCAAGCTGATTGCGCGTCATTTGAGTCGCGCAGGACTCGTAGAAGATGCGCTCGGTTTCACGGGGCGCACCAATGTTCAGGGCGAGTCTGTCAAAAAAATGGATGTCTATGCCAATCAAGTTTTCATCTCTGTATTTCAGGAGAGTGGGCTGGTTTGTCGCTTGGCTTCTGAAGAGATGGAAGATCCTTACTACATTCCGGAGAACTGTCCTATCGGTCGTTACACGCTGCTGTATGACCCAATCGATGGCTCCTCCAACGTGGACATTAACCTGAATGTAGGGGCTATTTTTGCCATTCGACGGCAAGGCAGCGAGGATCTAGACTATTCTGGCAAAGATCTGCTGCAAGACGGACATCAGCAAATTGCCGCAGGCTATGTGCTCTATGGTCCTAGCACCATGCTGGTTTATTCGATTGGCAAAGGCGTTCATGCCTTTACGCTAGATCCCAGCCTGGGAGAATTTATCCTGGCTAGTGAAAACATTCATGTGCCCGACCATGGCCCGGTCTATAGCGTCAACGAGGGTAATTTTTGGCAGTGCGAAGAGTCAATTCGCAACTATATTCGCTATGTCCATCGCCACGAAGGCTACACCGCTCGCTACAGCGGCGCACTCGTGGGAGATTTCCACCGGATCTTATTCCAAGGTGGTGTATTTCTTTATCCAGGCACGATTAAAAAGCCTGAAGGAAAGCTCCGACTGCTCTATGAGTCGGCACCACTGGCGTTTTTGATCGAACAAGCAGGTGGTAGAGCCAGTACAGGGTTGCAAAACATTTTGGATGTCGTGCCCGATCGGCTCCATGCCCGGACACCTTTAATTATTGGCAGTAAGGAGGATGTTGCCCTGGTAGAGTCCTTTATTCAAGAAGAGCAGCGTGAGCGACAAGAACAGGAGATCCTTGCTTCTAAGGGTAATTGACCCTGCATCAGACGGAATACCGTTGCAAAATATACCGTTGCAAAATTTCTGATGTTTTCTCTCAAATCCCATAAATCTGGGTAAGTCCGAAATTCACAGATCTAATCTCAATTGCACCCTAGACTACGAATTTCAAGCGTTCCAACCTCCATTCCCCCTAATTTTCCTATGGTTTCCACGATCGAAAATCCCCTTCGCGTAGGGTTACAACAAGACCGAGTTCCCGAACCCCAAATTCTCGTTATCTTCGGTGCATCAGGCGATCTGACTCAGCGTAAGCTGATTCCTGCCCTCTACCAGATGAAGCTAGAGCGGCGTTTGCCTCCTGAAATCACCATCGTCGGCGTTGCCCGTCGCGATTGGAGCGATGACTTTTTTCGCGAACACATGCGCGAAGGGGTTGAGCAATTCGGCGGTGGGTTGGGCAAAAAAGAAATTTGGGATGACTTTGCCAGAGGCTTGTTCTACTGCTCTGGCGACATGGACAGCCCCGAAAGCTATCAAAAATTGAAGGCTCGCCTCAGTGAGTTAGACACTTTGCGGGGGACTCGTGGAAATCGGGTATTTTATCTGGCTGTCGCTCCCCGCTTCTTCCCAGAGGCAATTCAACAGTTGGGGGCAGCCGCAATGCTACCTGACCCTGCCAAACAGCGATTGGTGATTGAAAAACCCTTTGGTAAAGATCTCGCTTCTGCCCAAATTCTTAACCAGGTTGTCAGCCAGACTTGCAAAGAAAATCAGGTCTATCGGATTGACCACTATCTGGGCAAAGAAACCGTTCAAAACCTCATGGTATTTCGGTTTGCAAACGCCATTTTTGAGCCGCTGTGGAACCGCCAATTTGTGGATCATGTTCAGATCACGGTGGCAGAGACGGTCGGGTTGGAAGGGCGAGCGGGCTACTACGAGACGGCGGGGGCGCTGCGCGATATGGTGCAAAATCACCTGATGCAATTGTTCAGCCTGACCGCAATGGAGCCACCTAACTCTTTAGATGCTGACAGTATTCGCAATGAGAAGGTGAAAGTTTTACAAGCGACTCACCTCAGCGATATTGAGCGGTTAGAGCTATCTGCCATTCGCGGACAATACACCGCAGGCTGGCGCAACAACAAGAACGTTCCAGGTTATCGGCAAGAAGAGGGAGCCAGTCCAGAATCAACAACGCCGACCTATGCCGCCCTCAAGCTGAGTATTGACAACTGGCGATGGAAAGGGGTGCCGTTCTATCTGCGGACTGGCAAACGGATGCCCAAAAAGGTTTCAGAAATTGCCATCCAGTTTCGTGAAGTGCCCTTTTTGATGTTTCAATCTGCCTCTAAGCAAGCCAATCCCAACGTACTAGCGCTCAGAATTCAGCCTGATGAGGGGATCTCAATGCGTTTTGAAGTCAAAACCCCTGGGACTTCTTTAAGGACGCGATCGGTGGATATGGAGTTCCGCTATGACACGGCTTTTGGCCAAGCCAATACAGATGCCTATGCCCGTCTGTTAGTAGACTGCATGCTAGGAGATCAGACTCTATTCACTCGTGGTGATGAAGTGGAAGCGTCCTGGCGGATTCTGACGCCGCTACTGAATGTTTGGGATGCTCCTGCCCCACCTGAAAGCATTCCGCTTTATGAAGCCGGAACTTGGGGTCCGATCGAGGCTGATTTGCTGCTCAACCGAGACGGAAGACGCTGGCGAAGACTTTAACCCGATCCTCCAACCTTGATTCTTCAACCTTCATCCTTTCCAAACCTCACCCATGACTATTACACCCCTTGTTACCTTACAAAAACCCAAAGACATCTCTCTGAGCGAAATTGAGACGGAATTAAGCCAAATCTGGCATAGCCAAAGTGGAGATAAAGGCACGCCTGCCGCAGTTCGGGCCACTACCTTTAGCATGGTGGTATACGAGCCAGAAGAATTTCAGCAGCTTCTAGCTATCCTGGGCTTCTATACCGGACCCATCGATGGCATCCACGGCCCTTCCACCAAAGATGCGGTGATGGCAGCCCAAAAAACCTTTGGGCTGCTGATGACCGGCCGGGTTGATCCAGAAACCCTCAAATGGCTGCGGGAAGAGGTGGCTAAACAGCCTGCCGATCGCATGAAGATCCCCAATATGAACGCCCGTGGCTATAATTTGAGCGATGCGATCGCCGTGCAAAATCCCTGCCGCATCATCACACTTTGTCCTATCCTCGGTAAAGATGAAGGGGTCACCGCCGAAGTATCCGCCTACTGCCCCATTCAAAAAACCACTTCCAACGGCAACCTAATTTGCTGCGAATACATTACCCTACGGGGCACCAAAGAAGCCCTGAACCGGGTAGGCAATATGGTTTCTTCGCTCCTAATCCCAGGCTTGCCCAAATTTGTTTGGTGGAAAGCCACGCCCAACCCAGAACAAGATCTGTTTAAAAAGCTGCTGGAAAGCTGCAACTGTCTGATCTTGGATAGCTCCTATTTCAGCGATCCAGAATCAGAATTGGTCAAAATCCAAGAACTCATTGAGACAGATAAGTATGTTGCTGATCTAAACTGGCATCGCCTTTCGGTTTGGCAAGAGCTAACGGCATCTGCCTTCGACCCACCAGAGCGCCGAGCAGCTTTGGAAGAGGTAGATCGAGTGACGATTGACTATGAAAAAGGCAATGCGGCTCAAGCGCTGATGTTTTTGGGTTGGCTAGCCAGTCGTTTGGGCTGGGAACCCACTTCTTTTGTGGGAACCGGTGGCGATTATGACTTGAAGCACTTTAAATTCAGTGGCACAAATGGTCGAGCTATTGAAGCTGAGTTGGCTGCCATCCCGATCGCCGATGCAGGAGAAATCATTGGGGATTTGATTGGGATCAGACTGGCTTCCACTAATCTCCAAGCCGACTGCTGCACCATTCTCTGTTCGGAAGCGACAGGCTGTATGCGCATGGAAGCGGGTGGCAGTGCTCAGGCATCCCGCACTGAGCAGGTGACTGCCGCCAACGACCAAAAAGCTGAGTTTTTGTTGGCTCAGCAGCTTCAGCGTTGGGGACGCGACCCGCTGTATGAAGAAAGCCTGGCAGTGGTCGCAAAGATTTTGCGATCGCAGGATCGTTAGGTTACTTGCAGGGCTTTGCCACTAGTACTTCACGGCATCAGTCTATGCACCATCTTGATCCACCCTCATCCCCCAGCCCCTTCTCCCTTTTTGGGAGAAGGGGAGCCGGACTCAAAGTCCCTCTCCCTTTTTGGGATAGGGATTTAGGGTGAGGGCAGATTGGGATGTGAACTTACACCTCAGTCTACTGTTTATAGCCGTTAGGGACTCCCAATCCAGTAGGGTGGGTGGGCATTGCCCGCCCTACTGGGCTTTATCGCTTCACTGGGCTTTATCGCTCACTTAGGTTTATTTCCAAGCTGCCGCTGAATCTGCTTCAGCGCTTGATGCATCTCTGGCAGCCGCCCAAAAATAGCTGAGGCTTTGACATATACCTTAAAAGGAACCGCAGGCGTACCCATGAGCACCGTGCCAGGTTCCACCGTGCCATGCAATCCTGACTGTGCGCCTGCCTGGACACCATTGCCAATTTTGGCTTGGTTGGCTACTCCCACCTGCCCGCCTAGCATGACGCGATCGCCCACTTGCGCCCCACCTGCTAACCCCACCTGAGCCGCTAACGCACAGTTTTTGCCAACTTTGCAGCCGTGCCCAATTTGCACCAGATTATCAAGTTTGGTGTTGCGCCCAATCCGGGTTTCGCCCACAGCCGGCCGATCGATCGCTGAGTTACAGCCCACCTCTACGCCATCTTCTAATACTGTGTAGCCCGATTGTTCCATTTTGAGCCAGCCTTCGGCAATGGGCACAAAGCCAAAGCCCTCGGAGCCAATGACTGCGCCACTGTGGATGACACAATCTGCGCCAATCTGTGTGCGCTCGTGAATCACACAATTGGCATGGAGGGTGGTGCGATCGCCAATTTGCACCCCTGGATAAATCACCACGTTGGGATGAATACAAACCTGATTGCCAATTGTCACACCCGGCTGAATCACCACATGGGCCCCGATCGCCACCTCTGCCCCTAGTTGCACCGAGGGATCGATCACAGCCGTGGGATGGATGCCCGGAGCCATCCGAAATGGCTGATAAAATAGGGCGATCGCTTGGGCGAACAACAAACGCGGCTCAGGAGAGCTAATCCAGGCAATTTGGCGATCGGTTGCCTGAGTTTGCAGCGCCTGATTCATTGGCAAGATCAGCGCACTGGCAGCCGTAGTCTGAAGCTGGGCTGCAAATTTGTCGCCCTCAATGTAGCTAAGGGTTTGGGGTTGTGCCTCTTCTAAAGCAGAGACACCGATGAGATTGGGGTTGCACGATGCCTGGAGGAGAAGGCTGGACTGTGGTACAACGCCTAATTTTTCAGTTAGTTCGCTAAATTTCATTGAGAGCATGGGGCATTGAGAGCGTAGGACATTGAGGGCATGGGGTGAAACCAGAACCAGTCATGATTTGCCAGTCATGATTTGCCAGTCATGATTTGCCAGTCATGATTGTCCTGGTAAGGTTTAGTGAGGCTACATTAGCCTCAGCGTAGCGCATCAAATCCTCAGACAGCATAGGTTACGCGATCGCCCAACCCATGCTACGGTTAATTGCAACTAATCTCTCACTTTTTTTAGCCAAATACTGCCGCCCAAATTTTTCATGCAGAGGGGCATATGGGACCGGAACCAGTCTGGACGCCGATGCTCTAAAAATGTATTGAATAACACGATTTTGAACGTTTGATTATATTGCAAAAAGGCTTTCAAAAAATAGCATTCGTTCCATGCCCAACCTTGTAACACCCATTCTCGCAAATACTCAAAGGGGTAAAAAATATCATGAATGTGAATATAAACCCCTGTCTGTAAGTTTGGCAAGATTTCACCAAAGATGTAGTTCACATCACTGCCAGTTTTGGCAACATGGGTAGAGTCGATAAACAAAATATCGCCCGGTGTT
>JAAUOQ010000190.1 GCA_012034795.1 Leptolyngbyaceae cyanobacterium CRU_2_3 | reverse complement strand
TCTAAAACTGGATGATTTTTAGAAAGCCACGCTCGACCACACAAAAATCATCTTTACTGAATTTGATATTGGATGAGTGGGCTGGGCATTGCCCAGCCCACTGATTTTCAAAATCTACACCGCGTTTGAGATCGACTCCTTTCTCAGCGTAGTGTTTGTGACAGCACACTTCTGAATGAACACTAGCCAGATCAAAATAAGCGGGGGGGATGCTTGCAGCGTCCCGTAATCACGATCTCTGTATCTTTGGGTTTGCGGAGAAGTGCTTGAACGATCGGTTCTTGAGGCAATAGCTCTAGATCAACTGTGGGATTTAGCTCATCCAGGATAATAGTTTTGTAGAGTCCTGAAGCGATCGCTGCCTTAGCAATTTCCCAGCCTCGCTCTGCCTCAACATAATCCATCTCTTGCTGCTGCCCCCGCCAAACGATCGCATCGCGCCCACAGCGCTGATGATCAACCAGGTTGGGATAGCTTTGATGGAGAGCCGCGATCGCCGCATCTTCGGTATATCCAGCCCCACCTTTTAGCCATTGTAAAATCAGCACTCGGTGAGATTTGTCTTGGCTAATGCCTTTGCCAATCGCCTGTAGCGCTTTGCCCAGGGCACTCGTAGATTTGCCTTTCCCAGCCCCAGTGTAGATTTCAATGCCTTCGATCCCGTGGGCTAAAGCATGAGGATGGTGCTGCGGCTTCATTTCCGAGTGCAAATCGGCAATATCCAGCAAAAGTTGAGGGGCGGCCCGTCCGGTCGCAATAATTTCTAGCTCTTCTGGCTTGCCTTTCAGGGTTTTGACGACTTCATCGACTGGTAGTAGCCCCAAATCCAGGACAGGATTGAGTTCATCTAGTACGACTACAGAGTAAAGTCCTGAAGCGATCGCTCCTTTCGCCACATCCCAGCCGCGTTGGGCTTCCAGGCGATCGAACTGGGTGACTTCATCGACGCTAAAATATTCTGCCCGTCCAGTCCGGACTTGGTCAATTAAGTGAGGAAAGCCCCGTCGAAGTGCTTCGATCGCTGCATCTTCATCATAAGTGCGTCCGGGGCCCTTAAGAAATCGTAATAACAACACCCGCGTCTGGCTATCTGTACGGATGCCTAAGCCAATTGACCGCAGAACCACACCCAAAGCCGCTTGAGACTTGCCCTTACCGACTCCGTCGTAGACGTGAATTTGCCCAACCAACCGCTCGGCTCGATTTTGAGCGGTGCGAATACCAACACCAGTCCTTATCATGACTTTTAGGAGGTTGTGAGGACTCTAACTTTTAATCAAGGAAACGATGAAATGAATGATTTTAACTCTAACGTGTTTGCATCGGCTGGACTTGTGTAGCTTAATTTATAGCTTATAGGCACTATCGGTGGCGCATCAATCGTAGAATGAAAAATTTTATCCTATCTATAGTGTTATATCCATTGGGCTTGACTAACATTATAGAGGTGGCGCTAGTCATCTCTCTTTTTATGGGCTGCGGTCAGGAGCTACTGTAATGTTTTCTGATGCTTTTCCGAATATTGTGCCGCTACGGGCGATCGCTTTACAAAGCCTGTTTTTGCTGATGGCGATCGCCATTGAGGCAGTTGTCTTGCAACGTCGAATCAGTTTGTCCCCTAAAGACAGCATCTATTTTGCTGCTGCTATCAACCTGCTTTGCGTCATCCTGGGCTGGCTGTCGCTGTTCATCTTTCTCAACATGTCAGATGTGTTGCCGCTGGGGCTGCAAGTGCCGCTCACGAGTTTTATCTTTTTTGATCAATGGTCGGGTGAGACCGCCACTTTGCTGATTGTGGCGTGTTTTCTGATCTTTTTTGTAAGTCTTGGCATCAAGCTTTTGGGTCTTTTGGGCTTAAGACTGTTGCTTGAAATGGACAAAAAGACAGAAAAGACAGAAAAATCTGAAGAACAACCCCCTGAGCCGGTTAAGACTAGCTTCTTCCGAGAGCTAAGACAAGAACCCAATGTGCTTCGCTCTGAAATTACGACACTTCTATTTGCCAACGCTTGGAGTTACAGCGCCATCTTAATGACGCTTGTTCTGCGTCAAGCCCTTCTCTAGCCAAACCCTACAACCGCCGTGGACTTTATAGGTAAACTTCTGGATCACATCCGGGAACAGCTCAAAGACGTTAAACCTTTCTCGTGGCAAGTTTCACTGCTGCTCAGCCTGTTTTCTTGGTTCACCTATCTTCTCATTCGCGAACCAGCGGTGAAGCAGTTTGTATCGCTATTTGGCTGGTTTTTCCTGATCATTGGCACCGACTGGGCGTTGATGAAACAAGACATTACCATTCCTGGATTTCAGTTCAAAATTAAGTATGGGCCCTGGCTAACGGGAGCATTTCTAAGCTGTGCTTTTTGGAGTAATGGCTTGATTATCTATGATGCTCAGGGAGCTTTCGTCAGTTGGCCGCTGTTTTCTGTGGTCTTTGCTGGTTACTCCCGGTTTATTCAGCCAGGACCCACCTTCAAAACACCAAATGCCGACCAACGCCGAGATTTAGTAATTTTGGGTTTGG
This sequence comes from Leptolyngbyaceae cyanobacterium CRU_2_3, assembly GCA_012034795.1. GTDB lineage: Bacteria > Cyanobacteriota > Cyanobacteriia > Elainellales > Elainellaceae > Drouetiella. The sequence goes on along the minus strand of JAAUOQ010000190.1, from coordinate 5,625 downwards.
TTGGAATGTTGTTTAGCTGCTGGTTTCGCTTTCACTTTCTGCTGCAAGATTTCTCCAACATTATCCCAGTCTTGCTGCCGATAACATGGATCGCAGTGCCTTTGTCGTGCGGCTTAATCCTGGCACCATACCAACTTCTGGCGGGGTTGCCATTCTCGATGCAGCCGAGTCTATTGTCCGTAGTGAACTTTCCAAGCGTTCCTGGCTGGATGCCCAGCGCTGGCTCAATAGCATGCCTTCACAGATTTCTACCATCGGCAGTCAGGCGCTGAGTGAAGCCTACAAAGAGGCCCCTACCGTCAAAGAAACCGATCTATGGCGGTTTAATGCCCAATATTCGCGCAGCATTCCCACCCATTTATTGCAGTTGCAGGCATTTTGGCTGGGGCCTAGCTCTCAGCCAGAGGGCTATGTTCTGCAAAAATCTGTGCCCTTAGTGAAGCCTCTGGGCAACCTTTCGGTACGGATAGTGCTGTTAATGGAGCAACAGTTACTCCTGCTCCCTCGCTTTATCGCATGGATTGTAGAGCGATCGAATCTTCCACACCTGGAATTAATGTCCAGAAACCCTCACCTTTGAAGGAACAAGCAGGTAGTTTCCTGGAAAGAGTGCTCAATGCTGCCCTCAATTTAGTGCGCGGATTTATCGATCTGTTGGGCAGACTATTGGGAATTGGACGCGGGGGTTAGCCTGAACCAGTTCAAGATTGAGAATCAGGTAAACTAAAAACCGCAACGCTGCGCATTCCTTACCCTCAACTGGAGGTTTTCCTCGTGAATTTGGCTCGCATCCTAGTCGTTGCCTCCAACGTGTTTCGGGAGGTGATTCGCGATCGCGTTTTGTATGTGATTGCTTTTTTTGCGATCGCCCTCATAGTAGCGGCAGTGTTGCTGCCAGAAGTGTCTGGGGGAAGTGGCGACAAAATCATTCTGGATGTGGGGCTGGCAACGATTAGTCTTCTGGGGTTGGTGATTGCCGTGTTCATTGGTACTGGGCTAGTCAACAAAGAAATTGAAAAGCGCACAGTTTATGTGATGATTGCCAAACCCATTAGCCGCGCCGAGTTCATTGTGGGCAAGCATTGGGGGTTGTCTGCGGTGCTGGCAGTACTCGTCAGCGCAATGATGGCAATTTATTTAGGCGTCTTAACTGCCAAACAAATTGCCTACCCGCTAGACAGCATTTTGCTAGCAGCGCTCTTTCAGTTTTTGGAATTGTCGCTGATGACCGCGATCGCCATTCTCTTCGGAGTCTTCACCAATTCTTTGCTGGCCTTGTTTCTCACCTTCGCGGTCTACCTGATGGGACATTTGAGCCGCGATCTCCTATCCCTGGCGAGTCTGACCAAAGATGCCGGTCTCCAATCCCTGACTCAAGTGCTCTATTTGATCTTGCCTGACCTTTCCCGTCTCGATCTAAAAAATCAGGCAATTTATGGCATGTCAATCCTACCAACCCCCCTAGAATTGGCTGGTCATGCGGCATATGGACTCATTTATACAACGCTGGCACTGGCGATCGCTATCCTGATCTTTTCGCGTAGGCAGTTTTAAGCTGCTTCTCTAATTTTAAGCTGTTTCTCTAAGGTGGGATGCTCTTCTCTTTCTCATTGGCTCACAATCTTATTGGCTCGCAATCTTATTGGCTCGCAATCTTATTGGCTCACAATCTTATTGGCTCACAATTGGCGGTTCAATTGCAGGCAGTGTTTTGGGCATCTGGGCTGGGGTATTCAAATCAGATGCTGGCGGATACCCAGTTGCAGGGGCTGACGGCGAGATAGGCGAGGGAAATTCAGGCAGGCTCGGTGCTGAACTGGCTGCCGATGGCGGCACCGGCATAGCATCAATGGCTTGATTTCGGGGTTCAGGGTTAACGGGTAAGACATCTGATCGCTTGGGAGTGGCAAAATAACTGGGACTGCGATCGGGTTTTACCTCTGGCAAAGACTGAGCCTCTGTGGATGAAGGGGAGGGTACAGCATTGATATTGTCAGAGTAGGGATAGGGTTGCGGGATTGGAGTGGTGTAGCTGGGAGTAGTGTAATACGTAGGAGATGGAGCCGTCCGATAGAGAGGTTCTTCGACCTTGGGTTCAGAATTGAGTAGGTTAGGAATTTCGGTAATTGGCCAATCGCCCTGAGACGGAAATACTTGTTTGTGCCCAAACAGATTGGGGACTGAACTGGATACAGGCTGGCTTCCGAAGGTAGGCTGGTAGCGGAGGGCAAGTCCAGCGCCTACACCCACCCCCAATCCCCCTAGTACCGTCAGCAAGAAAGCCACTGGGATACGGCGTTGGGGTTGAGTCATTTGGGGGAATTGCCCCAGTTTCTGGTTTTGTGGACTCAGCCGCGATGTGTGGAAGTGAGATTTCCCGAACTGCCGGTATAGTTTCCGATGGAGACAGAGGGGATGTTGTGGGTGTCACTGCAACTGTGGCTTCAGCCAAACCTGGGGTTGGTGTTTCGGCTGGCACTGGTGTTTCGGCTGACACTTTGGCTGGTGGAGTCACTAAAATTCTTTGTTGTTGTGGATCAGCGCTTTGTGTAGGAGAACCGACCTGGAGTGTGAATTGAGAGGGAGAGAGTTCTGCTGCCGTAGGCAGAACATGCGGAGATGGTTCCTTTGCCGGACGGGTTACTAGAATTTTAGAGTGTTCGGCAGGTGAGATGGTCTTGGAGGGTTGAGATTCAGAGATAACCGGATCGAGGGTCAGGGTTAGCCAATCTCCCAGCTTGGGAGGAGTTTGCTCTGGCATTGCCTGTAAAACCACGTAGGGCAGACCCTGCTCCTCAAAACAGTCTAATACCCTCAAAACATCCGGTCGCTGCGAAAGCGATCGCACACTGGTCAAAAATTGCCGCCGCAATTCTGCGAAGTCTCCTCTACGCTGCACCACCTGATTGAAGGTCTGTAAGATAATGGACTGCTCCAGCAAGGCATGTTTGGCTTGGTAGGTGATTCCAAAGTCACTTTGATTCAGAACTGCCTGAATCAGATACTTATTGTTTTGCAGGGTTGTCCCGGCCGTTAAAGTCATAAGCGCGTCAGTGCGTGCATCTGAGAAAAACGTCTCACTTAGTCTCACTTAATATTATCTTCATTTATGTCTCTGGGCGCAGATGACGCTTAGGAATGAGACTTGAATAAACGGTACTTCTTGTGGGATGGGCATTTTGGACGCCTGGGCAGGGCGATTCAACCAGACACCTGGACACCCAGCATAGCTTCAGGACGCACGATCTGATCAAATTGTTCAGCCGTTAGTAGTTCTAGCGACACACAGGCGGCTTTTAAGGTTGTGCCTTCAACGTGGGCCTTTTTGGCAACTTTGGCGGCGTTGTCATAGCCAATGTGAGGGTTGAGCGCAGTAACCAGCATCAGCGAGTTACTGAGGAAGTGCTGAATCTGTGGATGGTTGGGTTGAATATCTGTCACTAGATAATGGTTGAAGGAAGTGCAAGCATCAGCCAGGAGACGAATGGAGTTGAGCAGATTGAAAATCATCATCGGTTTGAAGACGTTGAGTTCAAAGTTTCCCTGAGAGCCTGCCAGGGCGATCGCTGTGTCATTTCCCATCACTTGCACACACACCATGGTCATTGCTTCGCATTGAGTGGGGTTGACCTTTCCCGGCATAATAGAAGAACCAGGTTCATTTTCTGGCAGTAAGAGTTCTCCTAACCCACAACGTGGGCCAGAACCCATCCAGCGAATATCGTTCGCTATTTTGATTAACGAGCAGGCGAGGGTACGCAGTCCGCCACTAGCCGATACGATCGCATCATGCGCTGCCAGAGCCGCAAATTTATTAGGAGCAGAAATAAAAGGCTGATGGGTTTGCTCGGCAATCTCCTGAGCCATTCGGTTGGCAAACTCCGGGTGTGTATTCAATCCAGTTCCTACGGCAGTCCCGCCAATCGCTAATTCATGCAGATCAGGTAATGTTTGTTGAATGCGAATAATATCTTTGTCAAGTTGAGCAACGTAGCCAGAGAACTCTTGCCCTAATGTCAATGGAACGGCATCCATCAGATGCGTTCGTCCAATTTTGATGATGTCCTGGAAGGCATGGGCTTTGGTTTCTAGAGCGGTTCGCAGATCAATCAGCGCCATTAACAGGCGCTGATTGATCTGCTCGACGGCTGCCAGGTGCATTGCAGTGGGGAAGGTGTCGTTAGAAGACTGAGACAGGTTGACGTGATCATTGGGATGAATGGGGATTTTGCTGCCTAATACTCCACCGGCGATCGCGATCGCTCGATTAGCAATCACTTCGTTGGCGTTCATGTTGGTCTGGGTACCGCTGCCTGTTTGCCAGATTCTCAGGGGGAAATGGTCATTCAGTTCACCCCGGATCACTTGGTCGGCTGCCTGAATAATTAACCTGGCTCTGTCCGTAGACAACTTGCCCAACTGCTGGTTGACCACTGCCGCCGATCGCTTAATGATACCGAATGCTCGAATCATCTCAGGAGGCAAGGTGTCATCCCCAATTGCAAAGTATTTCAGCGATCGCTGCGTCTGTGCGCCCCAATAGCGATCCCCTGGAACTTCGATCGCCCCCATACTATCAGTTTCGGTACGAGTTGAGATTTTGACGGACATGGCAGCACTCCTTTGGCTAATCTTCCTTGCCTATGATAGGGTCTGCGCCACAGGTGTTGTGCACTATCCTGCGACTCCAGAGATTCGTCAAACCTTAGACGGAATTGATCTGGAATTCATTCAGAAAGATCTACCAAAATTGTTGCATCCATGCAAGTTGGATCTGATCGGATTAAGGAAATTGTGCGATCGCTCCGCAACTTCTCTCATCTTGATGAATCTGATAAAAAGACAGTTGACATTCATGAAGGGCTGGACAGCACCCTAATGATTCTACAAAACCGACTTAAAAGCCAGAGGGAGTTATCCAGGAGTGAAAAATCATTAAAAAATATGCTGAACTGCCCTTAGTGAAATGCTTACCAGGACAACTCAATCAAGTGTTCATGAATCTGATGATAAACGCTATTGATGCCCTAGAAGAATAGTTTAATGCAAAAAATATAGAAGCCTTTAATCCTTTTCCTATTATTCAAATTTGCACTGAAAAAATCGGCTCAGACGAAATGAAAGTAATAATTGCTGATCATGATTCAGTCCTGTCTGAAGAAACACTGAGTTGCTTATTCGATCCATTTTTTACCACAAAGCCAATTGGACAAGAGACAGGGATAGGGAGCCTCAATCAGTTACAAAATTGTTGTTGAAAGGCATGGTGAGCAATTAACTTGCTATTCAAAACCTAGCAAAGGTGCAGTCTTTGTGATTCAAATCCCCCTTAGACAAACAATTCCCTGAGAGAGGACAAGTCTCTCCTACCCTCTTATCCCCTCGTCATCCTACCCTTCCCGGCACTCTCTGAAAATTAAGGTTTGCAGGCTCCCATATCACAATCTCACAGATCCCCAGGATTGTTAAACCCAAATCGATTCAGGGAAGATTAAAGGTGATACCAATTTAAATTGAATAGCCGACAGAAGGACTAAACTGAAAAAGTCGTTTAGTGCTCTCTACTAATGGTTGGTATGACCTCAATCCAAGTGCAGGAAAGCTTGGACAACTTGGCAGAACGGT
>JAAUOQ010000189.1 GCA_012034795.1 Leptolyngbyaceae cyanobacterium CRU_2_3 | reverse complement strand
ACTTTGCCATTTTCGGCTTCTGTGACACTCCAGCCTTCTTTTCCAACATCCTCCGAAAGACTTGCCGGGTGGCCATATCATCTTCAGCAATTAGCACCTGCCCCATCGGACGAGGGCGATCGGCTTGCTGATGTAGAGGACAGTATTGATCCAGTAATCGGGTCAGACGTTGGTAGTCAACAGGCTTGGTTAGATAATCAGCGGCTCCCAAGGTGAAGCCAAGATTTTTGTCATCCACGATGCTCATGACAACCACAGGGATATCTGCCAGTTCTGGATCGGCTTTCAGCGAGGACAGAACTTCCCAACCATTCATATGAGGTAGCAACACATCCAGTGTGATGGCATCAGGACGAAGTGTTTTAGCCAGGGTGAGTCCTTCGTCTCCTGAAACGGCAGTTTCAACGCGGAAGCCTTCTTTGATCAGGTAGCGTACCATTAGATCTCGCACAGACGAATCATCATCAATTACCAAATGGTGCCTATGTTAGGCAAAATGTTGTCTATGGATAGCTCAGTCAAGCAAGGTTCGGTGGCTGGGCTTTCGGCGCGATTATCCAACTCTACTGGCAAGCAAATGGTGAAGGTAGAGCCGTTACCAACTTCACTGCGAACAGTAATATCACCCCCCATCATCTGACAGAAGTGACGGCTAATCGCCAATCCTAAACCCGTGCCACCATATTTGCGAGTTGTCGAAGCATCTGCTTGGGTGAAGGCTTGAAACACTCTGCTCATTTGCTCTAGGGACATGCCAATGCCTGTATCAGTCACCCCGAAGGTGATCCAATCCTTCTGCGAAGATGAATGTGCAACTAAAGAGTCGTTGTCAAGGTCGTTGTCAAGGTCGTTGCCAATCTCCTCTAACCGCTTGCCTCTGGTCACTGCCAGCGTGATGGTGCCATTTTCAGTAAATTTAGCCGCATTACTGAGCAGGTTGAACAGCGCTTGGCGGAGTTTGGTGAGGTCGGCATGCATGGAGCCGAGGTTGTCAGAGCAAATGATGTTGAGCGTGTTGTGGTTTTGTTTAATTAAAGGTTGGATGGTACTTTCTACTTCAAAAATCACATGCTCCAGTTCAAAAGTCTCCAGGTAGAGATCCATTTTGCCTGCTTCAATTTTGGAGATGTCAAGAATGTCATTAATCAGTCCTAACAGGTGTTTGCCAGCGCCGCGAATTTTCTCCAAATCGGCCGTCATGTCTGCATAACCTAGATCTTCCGAGTCTTCCTGAAGAATTTCGCTGTAGCCGATGATGGCATTGAGTGGCGTTCGCAATTCATGACTCATGTTGGCCAGAAACTGGCTCTTGGCACGGCTAGCTTCTTCGGCAGCTTCTTTGCTCTTGAGCAAGGCATCTTCAGCTTGTTTGCGATCGCTAGTATCCCGTTGTACCGAAATCCAGTGAGTATAAGTGCCATCAGCGTAGGCGATCGGCACCATTTCAAATTCCACCCAGAATTGAGAACCATCCTGACGGTATTTAATCAACTCGGCATTAAAGGCTTCGCAACGGGCGATCGCTGCCTGCATCTGCATCAGCTTCATTAGATCAGTTTTTTCACCATAGAAAATGGCGGGGGGCTTATCGATGATTTCATCCAGGCTATAGCCCGTCATGCGGGTAAACGCCTGATTGACATAGACAATCTTGAGATCTTCAGGCTGAGTTTGGCTAGCCTGAAAGATAACGACGGAATCGTTCGTGTTTACGACTACAGATTCCAGTAGCCGTAGGCGTTCCTCAGCGTGCTTGCGATCGGTAATATCAAAAATTACGCCGTCTAGACAAACCAGATCATTCTTAGCATTGAAAATTCCCTGTCCCTTTTCATAAACCCAACGGATGCTGCCATCGGCATGACGAATGCGGTACTCCAGCATGTAGGACTGCTGTTCAGCGATCGCCTGATTCAGTTCCTGCTGGATTCTGGCTTCGTCTTCCACTAGCGCGATTTCAGCAAAGGTAAGCCCCTGATCGCGAATAAAGGCATCAGCCGCATAGCCAGTGATTTCCTGGATCGGTTCGCTAATGAACTCCATTGTCCAACCGTCTGCATAGGCGCAGCGATAAACGGCTCCAGAAATATTGGACAGCAGAGAACTAAAGCGTTCCTCCCGTTCTCGCAGGGCAGCCTCGGATTGTTTACGCTCTGTGATATCCATAGTGACACCTGACAACCGGATCGGCTTGCCGTTGGCGTCATGCAGCACCTTACCATGCACCGTCACCCAGCGAATACTGCCATCCGGTCGGATAATCCGATATTCCGGCACATAGTCTGCCCCTTCGCGCAAGGCCCGCCGCTGGGACCGAAGGACTTGTTTGCGATCGCTTGGATGGACGTACTGAAAGAACTCTTCATAGTTGCCACTAAACGAACCCGACGTCAATCCAAAAATGCTCTCGACTTCTGTTGACCAATGTTCTTCACCTGTGCGGATATTCCAATCCCATGTCCCCATAGAAGCAGCACTGAGAGCCATGCGCTGGAGCGTTTCTCCTTGTCGGAGTGCTTCTTCGGTTTTTTGACGCTGGATAAATTGGCCAATTTGACTGCCAATCGCGGCCATCATTTTTAGCAGATCGGCATCTGGTTTGTAGGCTTTTCGGCTAAAGAATAGCATCACCCCTCTCACCGTATCGCCACTATAAATAGGAAACCCACTGACCGAGCGCATGCCTTGAGGAAGCGCAATTCGGGGCAAACAGTCTGGGCAATCGCTCAGGTTTGCAATCCAAACTGGCTCACCCTGTTGCCAAATTTGCCCTGGTAAGCCCACCCCTAGAGCAAAAGTAGAAGATTCTGAGGCTGCTATTTCTGGAGCCATAGAATCTGGCGTTCCAGAATCTGAAGTCGGGGTGTTTGGCGTCAGGGCGGCTGGCGTCAGAGCCATAGAGGATTGATGCCAGGTTGCCACAAGTGAGAGCACACGGGCGGGTTCATCTACCCACCACACTTTGCCAACCTCCCACTTCAAATCTGATTTCATGCTGTTGCAAATGGCTTTGAGGATGGTCGGTGCTGCCTCTTGTAAGGTAGTCGCATCAGCTAGGGCACGGGTCGCAGCATGTTGGGCATTGAGGCGGCGATTAGCCCGCCGTTGGGCCGACAGATTGTAGCTAAAGGCAATAAAGACATAGCTGATAGCTGCTACAACGATGAGCACAAAGGCAGTAACTTGATAAATTTTTTGATGGAAGTGATCGATGCGAGACTGCAATAACCCATCAATTTCTTTGATAGTTGCCTGCCAAAGGTCAAAGCTCTTGGACAAAGCTGCAATGGCTCTGCGATCAAATTCGGCCGCAGAATACTGGATGGGGACGGAGTCTGCTTCAATCAGGGTTTGATCCATCTCATCCAGAAAGCGCTGAGTCGCAACTAACGAGTCTCGGAGTGGAGTTTGGAGGATGGGACGAAGATTCCAGGAAGGATTATTGCTGAAAGCGACGTTCATGCCTTTACGAACCGCATCACTGTTCGCCTGGGCGACCCCAACCCGCATTATCAGTTGTCCTTTTCCTTCGGGGGTCAAGGTCTGTCGGCGGATGATGTCTTCGCCTAGAAATCGGAGGTTTGCTAATAACTCTTGAGCTTCGGGTAGCTTCAATAAGACTGCATCTATCAGGTAGTGGCTATCTAAATCTGGATCGAGAATTAGGTTAGAGGTGTCACCCACCTGGGAAATCAGCTCGCGAGTCTTGGTAATTAACTTGGTGTGCAAGTCTTCAATGGCGGCAATCCGAGTAGTGCTGAAGCTGGGCTGAGAGATCTGGCGAGCCAGTTCTATATTCAAGTACTGCCAAGTTTGCTGGAGGGCTTGAAATTCTTTGGCGGTTCTCAGCGATCGCCCCATTGTTGCTGCACTTGCTCTACTGCCCGCATATCCTGGTTAATTTTGTCCTGCTGCTGCTGCATGACCGCTGAGCCAACTTCCTTGTAAAAGTAGCGATGGGCAATCAGTTGGCTTTCGGGCACATCTCGCAGGAGTTGCTCTAAAGGACGCAAGTACTGGTTACCATACTTTTCAGATTGGGCAAATTCAATCCGCTGGTGGATCGCATCTACCAGTTGATAAACCACAAAAGTGAAAGGTAGGACAAACGTCAGCAGCAAAGCAAATAAGCTGACGCGCATGGGTCGATGGGTGCGGGCCATGAAGATTTATCTCCGATAGGCTTGCATTTAGCGGGGGTGAATATGACTTGAACACTACTCAAGTTAGCCTTCAGAAGTTCCCAGCTTTCCAAATTTTTGAGTAGGGCGATCGCGCTTTGGTTCTCTGACTTTTGGTTCTCTGACTATAATCTGTGGTACTCAACAGACAAAATCAAGAATCTCATGCTAAAAAACGATCGTTGGATTGGAGAACAAGCCCAACAGGGAATGATTGAGCCATTTGAGCCATCGTTGATTCGATCAGTTTCAGTAGACGGCAACGGCTTAACTCGTAAAGTGCTGAGCTACGGCCGGTCTTCTTACGGTTATGATATTCGCCTATCGCCGGAAGAGTTTTTGGTATTTCGTCACATTCCGGGTACGGTTGTTAATCCCAAGCGGTTCAACTCCAAAAATTTAGAATCTGTCCCCCTCCATACAGATGAAGATGGTGACTATTTTATAATTCCAGCCCATTCCTATGGTTTGGGCGTAGCTTTGGAGCACCTCAACATTCCGTCCAACATTACCGTCATTTGTATTGGCAAAAGCTCGTATGCCCGTGTAGGTTTGATTGCCAATCTCACACCTGTTGAGGCTTCCTGGCGCGGACACTTAACTCTGGAGTTTAGCAACTCCTCTAGTGCAGACTGCCGGATTTATGCCAATGAAGGTGTTGTGCAGCTTCTGTTTTTGGAAGGTGAAGCTTGCGAAACCACCTATGCCGATCGCTTTGGCAAATATCAGGATCAGCCGCAGAAGGTAACACTGGCGAAAGTCTAAAAAGTCTGAGGTAATCGATCAGGAAGACCAATCTCGTTGCAGGCGAAACCAGCTTTCCACCAGGTTTCTCTGCGAGAGTTTAGTAGTCTGCTGCCACTGCTGCGCGATCGCTTGCAACAATTCGGCATGGCTGGGTGTGACAAACGGTAATTGAGCGATCGCGCTGACCTTAATTTTCTGTTGCATGGCTAAGGCAAGGATGCCAATGCCTTCACTAGCAGCAGTTCCAACCCAATGTCCGCCCAAAATTTCACCGTTGTGGCGGACAATCAGTTTACAGAAGCCTGTCGTTTCGCCCTGGATCTGGTCTTTTGCCAGCGTCTTCGTGAACTGTTTGAGGATAATCAGCGGTTTACCTGTTTCGCCATAGGACTGTCGGGCTTGAGCTTCTGTTAGCCCAATTCGCGCCAATTCGGGTTGGGTCAACAACGCTAGGGGCACCTGGGTGTAGTTGACGGTAGAGGATGGCCAAAATAAGGCATTGTGAAGGGCGATCGCACCTCATACTGCCCCAAAGTCAGGTCAGCATAACCGCCCAAGGCTTCCCCACAGGCATAAATCTGGGCATGAGTGGTTTGCAGCTTGCGATTGACCGTGATCTTTTGAGGATTCCATTTCACCCCCACAGCTTCTAGGTTTAGGGCAGCGAGGTCTAGCTGTCGGAGTGTAGCTAGCAGCAGGGCATTCGCTTCTAAGATGCGATCGTTCACCTTCAGCGAGATTTGATTGCCCACTGGCTCAGCTTGGTTGACCCTGGCTTGAGTGATGACTTTAACTCCTTCGGACTCCAACTGGGCTTGAATCAGATGGGATGCTTCATAATCCTCCTGGGGCAACAGGCGGCTACGGCAAATCAGCGTGACCTGAGTGCCGAAGCGGTTGAAAACCTGCGCCAGTTCAATTCCTCTAGGATCGCTGCCCAGAATCAGGAGGCGCTCAGGTACAGTTTGCCCAGATTGCTGCCACAGGGTGTCTAGCGTCAAATAGCGCATATTTGCCAGCCCAGCAATCGCCGGAACCCTGGCTTGTGTGGGTGGAGCGAGTAGGAAAGCCCGCGATCGCAACAGCCGCCCATTAACACTCAGCCCCCAACGCGGCAACCGACAGAATTCTCCCTGTCCAATTACCACATCTACGCCAGATGCCGTCAGTAGATCCAGCGATTGTCCCTTCGACCCTTGATCTTCCAGAACTTCAGCGATCGCTGCTGCCCAACCCTGGGTATCTTGCCATTGCAGCCGCAGATCAGCTGATCGCTCAGCCCCTAGCTCTGGGGTAACTTGTCCCCAATGCTGTCCCCAATGCAGCCCTTGAAAGGGCGATCGCCGCATCTGTTGAGCCAGGTAGCCTATCTGGATCAGGGTCTGGTGATGCACCTCAACCATGGAAGAATAGCCTTCAGGTTCCACCAGTGCTACCCGTGCAGACTGCTGCACCGCTTGGGCAGCCGCATACCGACCTACAGCAGTACCACCTAGAATTACCAGGTCATAATCAACAGCCATGCATACCTAATTAAAAATTTAGCAAGATTGTCCCTGACCTGCATTCTAGGAGACTCCTCGGTAAAAAAACTACTACTTCCAGTCTCAGGATAACTAGGGGGCGAATCTCCTCGCGGTAGACTGGTACTGGATTTGCCGATCGCAGTCAATGAGGTTCTGACAATGGTTCTCTGGATAGCTTACGGTATGATGATTTGGGCGATCGCCTATTTGCTTGGCTCTATTCCGACAGGCTATCTGGCAGGACGGATGCTCAAAGGCATCGACATTCGGCAGCATGGCTCTAAGTCCACCGGAGCCACCAATGTGCTGCGAACCTTGGGCAAAGTCCCCGCAATCGGCGTGTTGGCAGTCGATCTGTTGAAAGGCGTTGCTGCCATTGCTTTGACCCGCTGGTTTTACTCTTGGGAAGCGATCGCTACCGCAATTCCGGTGGGCATTAATCTCCCAATCTGGGTTTCTTGGGCCATGACACTGACTGCCTTGATGGCAATTTTGGGACACAGTAAGTCCATCTGGATTGGCTTTACGGGAGGAAAATCTGCCGCAACAGGTTTGGGATTGGTGCTGGCAATGTGTTGGCAGGCTGGGTTAGGAGCGGCGATCGGATTTGGGCTAGTGTTGGCAGTTTCTCGGATTGTGTCGCTTAGCTCCATTGCAACTGTGCTAGTTGCGATCGCCTGATGATTGGGTTGCACCAGCCGCTCGCTTTTCAACTGGCAACGATCGCGGGTGGACTGTATGTGATCTGGTGTCACCGAGCCAATGTGCAACGGTTGCTGTCGGGTACAGAACCTCGGATTGGGCAAATGCATCAGAGTGCAGAACAGTCAGGCACTTGATTGAATACGGCTCATTTAATGGCTCATTAGATGCGGCGATGCAGAGTTCCGGGACAGATGTAGAAGTTGGTATCATGGCAATATTCCAATAAAGGATGAATAGAACGATCGCGCCTTAGTTTTCTCAGGACAGAAGGGGCGATCGTTTTCTGAGTTTAATCTAAATGAAATAGTAGATCAACCGTAGCGGTTTAATAAATTCCCGTACCGGCAATGAAAAGGATCGCTGGAGACGTGGAGTGCTAGCATCTGCTTGAGAGATTTCTAAATAGCAGTTGAGCAGTGAACCCGTGATCCGTTGGAGACTAGCAGTTGTGATGGCTGAACGAGACATCAACAATAAGGAGCTCGCTAGTTTGATTGGAATGCATCCAACCTCCGTTTCTCGATTAAGAAGCCGTCGCCGCTTTACTAGAATTGATGAAGGAACACTGGAGGCGCTATGCAAAGCGCTGAAATGCCAGCCTGGAGATTTGATGGTTTACGAAGAAAGTAATGAGTAGAGCCTAGAGAGAAAAGTAGAATAGTCAGCATGCAATGCTGATTGGTGCAAATGGATACTCTCACGGTTCACATGCCTTCCTCCACTCAACTCACCGATGATCAGTTCTACGATCTTTGCCGGGAAAACCCCGATTTGAGGATCGAACGCACTGCCAAGGGGGAACTCATTTTCATGCCATCGACTGGAGGCGCAACTGGCCACAGATAGTTTGGCAACTTCCCAAGCCAAGATGCAGGAATATCTTGAAAATGGCGTGAAACTGGGTTGGCTGATCAATCGTAAAAAACAGCAGGTTGAAATTTATCGTCCTGACCAACCCCGCAGAACCCTACAAACTCCCCTGGACTTATCGGGTGAGTCTATCCTGAC
>JAAUOQ010000188.1 GCA_012034795.1 Leptolyngbyaceae cyanobacterium CRU_2_3 | reverse complement strand
GATCGCCTGTGGCTCTCTCTCCTTATGAATGCAAGAAAATATAGCACCCCATCAGATTTCCCCCCCGTCTAGCATGTCATTTAGCACTAACAGCCGACAATTTTTTGTCTGGCTGAAAATAAATAAACGTTAAGATTCTCTTGCTAGGCGTGTCTTTACAAAATGGATGCCCTTTATCTGGAGTGCGGATATCTTGCCCGCGCAAGCGAGATATCCGCACTCCAGTAGCCAAACTTGCGCCTCATTAGTACTAGCCACCATCCAATAGCTGCTACCCAAAGCTGCCGCAACAATACTTGGGTATTCAACGACCTACTGACAAACATGAACTAACAAACATTAAACTGTTAGATAAGTTTGCTTTCAATCTCTGGTTTATTCTGGACTGCCTTCATGCTGATCTCCCTTCAGATTGAAAACTTTGCCCTAGTTGACCGTTTAGACCTGGAGCTTGCAGCCGGTTTGAATGTTTTGACAGGCGAAACGGGAGCCGGAAAATCTATCATTTTAGATGCATTAGATGCGGCTTTGGGTGGCAAGGTGACCAGTAGAGCCGTTCGGACAGGAGCCGAGCGTGCCTTAATTGAAGCCACATTTGATCTTGACCCGGCCCTGATCACCTGGTTGGGCGAGCAGCAAATTGAATTAGTGGGTGACATGTCGCTCGTTTGTACCCGCGAGCTAACAATCGGCAAAGGCGGTGTCCGGAGCCGTTCACGAGTTAATGGTGTCCTAGTGAATAAGCCGCAAATGGATGCCTTGCGCGATCGCCTGCTGGAAATTACCGCCCAAGGCCAGACGATGCAACTTGGTCAGCCTAACCTCCAACGGGAATGGCTAGACGGATTTGGCGGCAGCGAGTTGGTTGAACAACGGGAAAGCGTCACAGATGTTTATGTGGCAACTCAACAGGCATTTAAAGCCCTAGAAAAACGGCGGCAGTATGAGCAGCAACGGCTTCAGCAGCTCGATATTTTTGAGTATCAGTACAAGGAGTTGAGTGCTGCCAGTTTGGGAGAACCTGATGAACTGGAGTTATTAGAACAGGAGCGGCAACGGCTGAGCCATAGTGTTGAACTTCAGCAGCAAAGCTATCAGGTTTACCAAGCCCTCTACCAAACGATCGCGGTTCTGAAGCCTGTGCAGATTTATTGGGCAAAGCTGAATCAGCCCTGACTGACATGCTGCGCTACGACCCGCAACTTCAGCCGATTTTGGAACTAGTATCGGGCAGCTTTGGCCCCAAAGTTGAAGAAAGCGGACGCCTGATTAATGCCTACGGGGCTGGATTAGAGACTGATCCCGATCGGCTCCAAGATGTAGAAGATCGGATCATTCAACTCAAGCAAATTTGTCGCAAATATGGGCCAACCTTGGCAGATGCGATCGCCCATAGTCAACGGGTGCAGCAGGAGCTAGAAGAATTGAGCGGCAGCGGTCAGTCTTTAGAAGTCCTGGAAAAAAGTTATCAGGAGCGCCAAGCAGAACTAACCCAAGTTTGTGCCCGATTGACCGAACTTCGCCAGAAAACAGCGCAACAGTTAGAGACCCTGCTGATCGGAGAACTGAAGCCCCTGGCAATGGAAAAGGTGCAGTTTAAGGTCAATATTGATGCCTGTGCGCCCACCGCCACCGGCTCTGATCGGATCACCTTTGTGTTTAGCCCCAATCCGGGGGAACCCCTGCAACCGCTGACGGCGATCGCCTCTGGTGGTGAAATGAGCCGTTTTTGCTGGCGTTAAAAGCCTGCTTTTCCCAGGTTGATTCAGTGGGGACAATGGTCTTTGATGAAATTGATGTTGGGGTATCTGGACGAGTAGCCCAGGCGATTGCTGAGAAACTCCATCAGTTGAGTCAGCGGCATCAGGTACTCTGCGTTACGCACCAGCCCATTATTGCGGCTATGGCAGATGCCCATTATCGGGTGGGCAAAGAGGTGATTGATGCCCTGATTGCAGCACCCGGCGAAGTAGATGCCCCGCAAAAAAGGGCGTGGCAAACCCAAGCCCGCTGATCCAGAAGAGAATGGCTCGGCACAGGGGGCGACCCTGCCTGAAGAAGTTCGTACCGTTGTTCGGGTAATTCCGCTAAATGAACATCAGCGTCGGGAAGAGCTAGCCCAGTTGGCAGGTGGCAAGTCTGATCAAGAAGCGATCGCTTTTGCTGATTCTCTGTTAGCCCAAGCGGTTAATGCCCGATTAACTCACAAGACTGCTGCCGTTGCAGCAATTGCCAAACGGGCGAAGGCAAAAACTGGGCGATCGAAGTAAAGTTATTCGACAAAGCGAATCACTCTCACTTGGGGCTGAGATAGCTCTTGATATTGAGTTGCTTTTGATTCAATGGTATGAAGCTGCCCCAGTGCCAAACCACAAGGAACGCCATATTTGGCTTGAACCCGATCGCTAGCATTTGTAAGGCCGTTCGCGATCGCTGAACAAAATCCTCTAGCGCATATGCTTGGCTGGGGGTGAAGTATTCTTTAACGACAAGTGAGGGAGAATAGCAGGTTTCTTGGGAGCCATCCGGCCATTCGATCTGAAAGCGAATTTCGGGCATGGGTAAAATTAGGGGTAAGGGTGGACAAGGGGTTCATCAGCCACGATAACCCGCGAGATGAAGTTTGGCAGAATGTTCCCAGGTGTAAAACTCGCAAATCGTTCGACTTTGATCAATATAAGATTGGGCAATGTGGGGCTGGACAATCTGGAGCATGGCTTGGGCGATCGCCTGTGGGTCGTGAGGATCGATCAGTACAGCTTGTTGCTCTGATAAGAACTCCGTAAAGGGCGGTTGATTGGCAGTAATTACAGGTAAACCCGAAGCGATCGCTTCCAGCACCACCAATCCCCAACCTTCTTTTAAGGAAGGAAACACAAACGCATCTGCGGCTTGATACAGCGTTGGCAAATCATCATCGGCAATGACACCGGGCAAGATCAAAGACTCCCCTACTTTGATGTCTAAACTCGCCACCTCCGCAAAGAAAGTATCTCGATAGGGTTGATAGTCAATAAGGTGGCACCCCCAGCAATCACGAGTTGAGCCTGCGGATAATCAGTCAAAACTTCAGCAAAGGCTTGTAAGAGAGCGATCGAATTTTTGCGGGGTTCAATGCCTCCTACCGTCAGGTAGATGGGCTGCCCGGATAGCCCTAACTGCTGCTTCAGTTGGGCGATCGACTCTGGAGCAACCAGGCGAAAGCGATCGCGATTGACCCCATTGATCACTCTCATGGCATCGATCTGGTATTGCTGCTGCAATTCGGCTTGCCAGTAATTACTGACACAAAAGCACCGATCAGGCTCCCGGATAGACTGCTCCTGACAGGACTGCAAATAGGGGCTGTTGAACTGATCAATATGATGCACCGTTCTGAAAAGTGAGAAATCTGTCCTTGTTGCCGCAGCCAGAGCAGGGCGTTGGCGCTGATACAGTCTTGAGCATGGTAACAGTCATAAGGGTGAGTCTGGAGATGTCCACTGCCTAAACCCTCAACAAATTCTTGAATACGCTGTTGAATTAAGCGATCGATATCTCCAGCTACAGCGTGGGCCGGAATCAGGTGAACGGGGCAGGCAAGCAGGCGATTGAACCCCATACCATCTTTATCGAGGGCGTAGATGCAAACTTCGTGCCCCAGGTGCTGCAAAGCTTCTGCCAGTTCTAAGGTATGAATGACGCTGCCTCTTGGTTTCGTCGCATAGGTGAATAGAGCAATTCGCAGGGTATGGCTCAAGGTATAGCTCAAGGCTGTACCTCCGGGGAAAAGCCAGTTAATGGCTCCTGCTGCAAATCCCAAAATAATGCAGTTTCTACTTGCCCCTGGGACTGGGAGGGAGAGTGACGTTGTAAATAGAGCCGATGAGTCGGATAAATTTGTCCAACCGTGGCACAAGTCAGCCCTCGCTGTGTAAATTTTGCCTGCACCGCTGCCACTTGCTCCGGTCGGACACTGAGCAAAAATCCGTAGCTGGGAAAGCTGATCAGCCAGCGTTCCAGAGGCAGATTGGCAGGGCAGGGGATGGCATCGAGATCTAGCACTGCACCACATCCAGACGTTTCCAACAGCATTAACAGCGTGCCCACAATGCCGCCCATGCTGATATCTTTGCCAGTATCACACAAGCCTGCCTCTGCCAACTCTGGCAGAATGTCCAAATCCTGGCGCAACTGCACTGGATCGGCTGCCGTGGCTGCGTTCCAAAACGGATATTGGGGATGAGCTTGACCCCGCAGATCGATCGCCACCAATAAGCGATCGCCCTCCTTGGCTCCAAAAGCTAGTTATCAACCGCTGTGCCCGGCCCAAAATTGCTACTGACAAAGCCTCATAGGGGCTGTGGCAATTGGTGTGTCCTCCCACAATTGGCACCTGGTAGACCTGGGCTGCTGCCTGCATTCCTGCCAACAACGGCTGACTTTGGGCGAGCGACTGGCTCCAGATCGTATCGACCACGGCGATCGGGCGTCCACCCATGGCATAAATATCGCTGACATTCACCATTACCGCACACCACCCAGCAAACCAGGGTTCTGTTGCCACCAGCAGCGGCAAAATTCCCTCGGCTGCCAACAACAAATAGCTATCTCCATCAGGAATGGCGGCGCAATCATCACCCAATAAGCCCTTACCCAAGCAACTCTCTCCTGATAAGCCGATAGGAAGATGGCTAGCTTGTCTAGGCTCTAATTCTGCTTGAAAGCCGGATGACTGCCCTAATGACTGCCCTGATGACTGCCCTGATGACCGCCAGCGCGAAACCACCTGAATATCACGCTTTTGCAGGATACCCAAAGACTGCCGCAGTTGGGCAAGTCAGTTTTGCGTAACACCGATGGGCCTCCGCCGCACTTGTTTCAAACGTGGAGAGTCGCAGAACAGGCACCACATTTGCCACAGCCTGCTTTAATATCCTGAGAAGACATCCCGGCACGGTTCAGCAATTCACTCACTTGCTGATAAAGCCGATACATCAACTCGCTGCTTGGCGCAGGATGAGCCGCTAATGGAGTGCCACTAATAGGCACAAAGGGCACCACAAAAGGATAGACGCCTATTTGGATCAGGCGATCGCTAGCTGATACCAACGTTTCTAAACTGTCCCCCAAGCCTGCTAGCAAATAAGTGCTAACTTGTCCCCAACCAAACACCTGCACCGCTGCTTCAAACGCTTGAAAATAAAATTCGACCGGCACCGTGGCTTTCCCTGGCATGATTTTGGCACGTACTGCTGGATCGACTGCCTCTAGATGCATCCCTACACTATCCACACCAGCCGCTTTCAGGCGATCGAACCAAACAAAATCATCCGGCGGCTCACATTGGGCTTGCAGGGGTAAATTAACCCGCTGCTGGATAGCTCTGGCACACTCGGTTAAATAGGCAGTCCCCCGATCGCTAGTATTGGGCGTGCCTGTGGTCATGACCATGTGCCGAATACCATCTAACCGAACGGCAGCTTCTGCTACTTCAGCCAATTGAGCCGGTGTTTTGCGGGCAATCGTCCGTTCGGTTTCTAGCGATCGACCAATCGCACAAAATTGGCAGGCATTATCCGCGTCGCTGTAGCGCATACAGGTCTGCAAAACCGTAGTTGCCAGAACATCCTGACCGTGCAGGCAAGGCAATCTTCCAGTAGGGGACGCCATCGGCTGTGGTCAGACTGTAAAACTGCGGTTGCTGGGGAAAGCTAATAGGGGCGATCGCTTCCTCTTGCCAATGCAACACCGAGCCATCGGCATTGAGTCTGACACTGTAAGGCGATCGGTCGGCTGTCCCTGTGAAGATAGGCACCATCACGGTAGTACCATCAAGGGTGACTGCCTTGTGATCGGAGGGCCCTGCCCCCCCTTTGCGTCCTGCGGCTCCAATTTCTGGCTCAACTAGCCTTAAGCCGTGGGACTGAAGTTCTGTAATGAGATGCTGTTTATCCATTGCGAGTGTTGGGGTAGGTGGGAACAAGGGAATCGATCGGGACAGACAGGTCAGATGAACTGCCGTTTTGAGGGTCTTCCCCGATCGTCCCCCGTGCTGCCACTGAAGATATCGGCGGCTGCATCACCGCCCATTGCTCGGCGTTGAGCCGCAATTGTAATAAGTCTGGGCGGGAATAATGTCCCACACAATCCATCATGCGTTTACGTTTGGTGATCAGAGAGAAGTCAAGATCGGCGATCGCCATCCCTTCGCCTTCTGTGATCGGTGAGCAGAGTGGTACTCCTTCTGGACTGATGATAGTGGTATGGCAACCGCCACTCAGGACTCGTTGCATTTTTTCATCGGCCGTAATTTGACTGACCTGTTCTGGGGAGAGCCAGCCTGTGGCATTCACCACAAAGCAACCCGCTTCCAGCGCATGATGTCGTACTGTTGCCTCCATCTGATCGGCAAAATTTGCCCCACCATGGAGCCAGGAAACTGGGCACAGTGAATTTGCTCATGCTGTGCCATCAGCGCAAATCGTGCTAAAGGATTGTAATGTTCCCAACAGGCCAAGGCTCCCAGTTTGCCGACCGCCGTATTGACTACCTTTAAGCCAGCGCCGTCTCCCTGCCCCCATACCATCCGCTCATGAAAGGTTGGGGTAATTTTCCGCCGCTTCAGTAACAGCGTCCCGTCTGCATCAAAGATCAACTGCGTGTTGTAAAGCGAACCTTGGTCGCGCTCATTCACGCCTAGCACCACCACAATCTGATGCGATCGCGCGGCTTGACTGACTGACTGGGTGACTGCACCGGGCACCTCAACGGCTTCTTCATAGAGCCGCATATGCTCTTTGCCCATTAGCACGGGCGGCTGAACAAAGGAAAAATAGGGATAATAGGGCACAAAGGTTTCAGGAAATACGACCAGATGTGCTCCTGCCTGAGCAGCTTGAGCGATCGCCTCTAGCACCTTGTCAGTCGTGCCCTCCCGACTAAACAGCACAGGGCTAATCTGCATTGCTGCTGCTCGGATGATTTGTGAGTTGCTCACAGCTTCTCTCCTGGGGTAAAGACTTGGGAAAGGCTTGGGAAAGAATTTTTGGAAAGAATCTTGGGAAAGAATCTATCGCTAAGTGAAGTAAAGCTAGCTTGGGACAACTCAGTTGAGTCAAGCAGATAGGTTTTATGTTTTATTAAAGTCGATGTGCAACTTTCAGCTAGCCCAATTTCTATGAATCATGCTTTTAAGTAAGATAGCGGGCAGTTCGGAGCAGTCGCACATCGCAGTTTACAGCGTCCAGGTATCGAGAATGAAAGCCCCATCCTTACGGTGAAGCAGCACTAAATCAAGCACATCCAGCGGGCTGATGGGGCGAATGCCTGGAATGAGTGAAGGCTCTCCATGTCCGTAGAGGGCTTGCAGTGCAAAACGGCAGGCATAGACTTTGCCGCCTTCCGAGATAAATTTGCTGATTTGGTTATTGAAATTTTGATGTCCTGGAAACGCTTCATCCCCCAGTTTGGGGAAACCCCGCTGCACACCCAAGGTCACACCTGGACCATAGAGCAGAATTGAGGTTTCAAACCCTTTACGCAAGAGCCGCGTCGCTTGCAGTAAATTCACAAAACCGATTGATCCCTCAAAAGCAACTGTGTGAAAGGTGACCAGCGCTTTCTCACCGGGTTCTGCCTTGACATCAGGAAAAACTTTCTCTTCATAATCAACCAAAAAATCACCCGATTGATGAGCGGGTTGAGTTACTTCAGGCATAATGCTACTCCTAGGGACAATACTCAATAAATATCAGTCAGTTTCGCTAGTACAACGAGACACAAGTTTGGCTACCGGAGTGCGGACAAGATGCCCACACTCCATATAAAAGGATATCCATTCTGCGCCGTAAACTCCTAGCCTCTGCTCAGGCAAGTTCTTATGTCTCGAACGCTATTGCTCAAGAGCCAAAAACATTTCTCAAGAGGCAAACGCATTGAGCATGAGAGGTTTAAGTTCAGAACCCTAGCTATGTGAAGCGTAAAAGCAACGGCTGGGCCGGCTTGTATGGCTTGTTACATAAGCTAGAAGTCTGATGGTATGGACAGGCAGAGCGATCGCATTATACACAAGTTAACGGTGCATCCTAAACTTTACCTGTTTAAATAGACAGCTTTAAAGGGACAGCTTATTTGGAAAATAGCCAGCCAACCTGGAACGCTAAGCCTTCGGTTTTGGCAGGGTGGTAATGTGCAGTTCCTTCAGTTGCTGATCATTCACCTCAGAGGGCGCATTGGTGAGCAGACAGCGGGCCTGCTGCGTTTTGGGAAAGGCAATCACATCT
>JAAUOQ010000187.1 GCA_012034795.1 Leptolyngbyaceae cyanobacterium CRU_2_3 | reverse complement strand
ACATCT
This sequence comes from Leptolyngbyaceae cyanobacterium CRU_2_3, assembly GCA_012034795.1. GTDB lineage: Bacteria > Cyanobacteriota > Cyanobacteriia > Elainellales > Elainellaceae > Drouetiella. The sequence goes on along the minus strand of JAAUOQ010000187.1, from coordinate 8,258 downwards.
TCAACAAGTCCACCCGCGATCGCGATCCCTTTCTCTCCACTGAGGGACACTTCTACGTTCAGCACTATATCCAGCAAAATTTTTCGCGATGGGGACTGGTGGAAAGCCATGAGTTTGAGTATTGTGGCAGAACCTATTGTAATTGGGTGCTCAACCTACCGGCTCAATCTACCTCTTCTCACTCCTCTCAAAAACCACCCCTCTTAATTGGTGCCCATTACGATGCGGTACCTGGTTCGGTCGGAGCCGATGATAATGCCACCGGTATCGCAGTCTTGTTAGAACTGGCGCGATCGCTGTCTCAACACCCTGCCCGCTACCCCGTTCGCTTCGTCGCGTTTGATCTAGAAGAGATGGGGCTGATCGGCAGCAAAGCCTATGCAGCAGAATTGCGTAGACAGAAACAACCCCTGCGATTGATGATTTCGTTGGAAATGTTGGGATATTGCGATCGCACACCCCATTCCCAAATCTATCCGCCTGGCTTGCAGTACTTTTATCCCCATCAAGGAAACTTCATTGCTCTGATCGGTAACTTCAGCGCGCTGCCCAGTTTGATCCACCTCAGTCACAAAATGCGGAAAATGGGTCAAGTGCCCTGCGAGTGGCTACCGGCGGGACAACGCGGCAGGCTTGTCCCTGATACCCGCCGCAGTGATCATGCCCCTTTCTGGGATGCAGGATATCCTGCCCTGATGGTGACGGATACTGCCAACTTGCGAAACCCCAATTACCACAAAGCCAGCGATCGCCTAGAAACACTCAATCTCGATTTTTTGACGGGCGTTTGTCGAGGGTTAATTGCGGGGGTGCGATTGCTCTAATCTAATGCCCTCTAGAATTCACGACTCGTAGGGTTATATTACTGCTGCTGCCGTTTAGAGAAAACCTGGAACGTGATCAAGGCGATCGCAATCAGCGTAAACGAAAACAGCGTGGTGAGAGTTCCCAAGGCATAGAGGGCAGGTGAGGTGACGTTCGTCGTCATGCCAAAAATTTCTAAAGGTAACGTATTGTCCTGCCCTGAAACGAGGGAAGTTCGCGTGAATTCGTCGTAAGACAGCGTAAATGCCAACAGTCCTACCCCAATTAAGCTAGGCGCAATCAGAGGAAATACCACTTCCCAAAATGTTTTGCCATCACTTGCGCCCAAATCTTTCGCGGCTTCTTCATAGGCAGGATTAAAGCGATTGAACACCCCCAGCATGATCAAAAAAGCGAAGGGCACCGTCCAGGTGAGATGGGCACCATATCCAGAGGTAAACCAGTCGGTCTGAATCCCTAATACTTGAAACACAATGCCAATTCCTAAAGAAACTAGCACACTCGGCACAATCAGACTGGAGATGGTCAGATAAAAAATTGCATTAGCGCCTTTAAATCGGTTGCGGAAGCCTAAACCTGCCAGTACGCTGACAATCAGTGAGAGGAGCAAAACCGCAATACCCAAAATCAGCGATCGCTGGAACGACTCCACAAAGTTGCCCACCCGCTGCTCTTGAAACACCTGCCCTAACCAGTAGAAACTAAAGCCGCGCATGGGAAAGGTCAGCGTTCCTTCCGGCCCTTGCAAGGAAAGGATAAAAATAGCAAACATGGGGCCATACAGGAACAAGACAAACAGCCCAAAAAGGCAGCTAATAGGTAAAAAGAAAGCGATCGCTTTTGCATGGACATTTCCCTGCTCCGCAGTATCTAATTTCTAACAATAATTAATTTCAAACAACAATTCCTTAAAGCTCTTATTTAAAGCTCTTTGCGGATATCCACAACCCGCAAGATTCCTGCCACCAAGATCAGGGTAACAATTAGCAAAATTACAGCGTTGGCAGCAGCCAGCGGGTACTGCAAGCTGCCAATTTGAGTGGCAATGAGCTTACCCACCGAAGCCGACTGCCCACCCCCATAGGCGCACTGTGATGAATTCACCCATGACCAGTGTCACCACAAAGATAGAACCGATCGCAATTCCTGAAGAGGCTAGTGGTAGAATCACCTCTTTCAAAACCTGAAACCCCGAAGCGCCCATATCTTCCGCAGCCGTGATTAAATTACGATCGATCCGCATCAGACTATTGAAAATAGGCGCAATCATAAAAAAGTTGTAGAGGTGAACCATCCCTAGCACAACGGCAAAATCGGAAAATAGGAGCCACTGTACTGGCTCTTGAGTCAGGTGAGAATTGATTAAGAATTGATTGATCAATCCTTCTTTTCCCAAAACCGGCACCCAGGAGATCATCCGAATGATATTGGAAGTCCAAAACGGCACAGTACAGACCAGGAACAGAACAATTTGCCATTGCTGGTTCTTAATGTGAAATGCCAGGAAGTAAGCGACAGGGAAAGCGATCGCTAAACAAAAAAACCAGACCAGAAAAACGTACTTAAATGTATTCAGGTAGGTTTTCAGGGAAACCTGAGACGTGAAAATATCAATATAGTTTTGTAGGGTAAAGGCGGGAGTCATGGCATAGCCATTAAAATCCCAGAAGCTGACCATCAGAATCATGAGAATCGGCAACACCAAGAAAAGCAGAAAAACTAGCGTTTGTGGCGTTGCCAATGCGTAGGGTTGTAAGGCTTTCCAGGTTTTAGTCATGTCCCCAATTTCATGAGAAATTTCAACTATTACAAATTCCTAAACTTGTAAGGGCATGGCAGTACCATGCCCCTATCAAAAACTACGATGCAATGAATTCGTTCCACTTTTGCACGAGGTACTTTTGCTCCTTCATCGTAGAGTTCCAAACCACCACGTCGCCCATCCGTTGTTTAAAGGAACCCCCGTCCCGTACTGCTCCTTTAGACTCCAGTTTTTTACCAAAAGGATCAATCATATCGATCGCCGCTGGCTTGCCTTCATACCAGAAGTCCCACTCTTCGGGTTTCATAAACTTGCGAGCGTTTTCAGGAATGGCGCTATAGTAGCCCTGCCGTCCTAAGAATGCACCCACCCAGCCGTCCAACATCCAGTTGATGTATTCGTAGGCAGCGTCAAGCTGAATCCCTGCTAGATTCTTCGATAGCCCAATTCCACCCCCCCAAGCTCGGTAGCCCTCTTTTAAAGACCCATAGACACACTGCAATCCCTTAGATTTCACGGCAGTGACCGCAGGCGACCACATCGATTGCAGCACGACCTCACCAGAGGTCATCAAGTTGACAGATTCATCAAAGGTCTTCCAGAAGGCACGGAATTGTCCTGCTTGCTTCTGCTGCTTCAAGATGTCCGTGATTTTGTCGATCTCTTCCTTGGTCATGTCGCCTTTATCGACAAACTTCATCAGCCCTGCTGCTTCTGCCACCATGGCAGCATCCATAATGCCGATCGAAGGAATGTCCAAAATGGATGTCTTGCCCTTAAATGCTGGATCAAACAACTCTGCCCAGCTTTCAATCTTTTGCCGGTCAAGTCAGGGCGATAACCCAGGGTATCGGCATTGTACTGGAATGGAATTAAGGTGGCCCATTCGGTGGGGCTAGCGGAAAACTCTTTAGAGTCCGCCCCCGTCAAATACATGACTTTAATCGGAGAAGTGCCCTGGGCTTGCTCTATCTTGGCTCCATCAAACTTGCCCGTGGTAAAGAAGGGAACGATCTTGTCAAAGTCTTTGATCTTCTTGGTATCCACTGGTTTCAGGTTACCCGCTGGCACAACCAACGGTAGGCTGAAATACTCCCCGTCAAAGATGTCGTACTGTCCAGGTTGGGTGATGGCAATTTGGTTGTTTTCTTCGGTGCTGAGGGCACGCATGTCAAATTTAAAGCCCAAATCTGCCTGGGCCTTATCTCGAATTTCGTTGATTTGCGAGACGCCTGTGCCAATCAGACGTAAGGTGACATCCTTACTTTTGTTAGTGTTGATCTCTGGGCTGGCAGATGGGTTGTTGGGCGTACCGCTGGGAGCAGAGGCACATCGGGTGGCAGCAAAGGCGGCTCCGACAGCCAATCCAGTTCTGATGATTTGACGACGAGAAATTTTAGTCATAGGAGGTGCTCATTAACTCAAGTAATACGGTGAGATTGGTGTAAGGAGCGATCGCAGCTTTGAGATCAAAAGTTTGAATTTTGTCTAACCAATTGTAGAAGTAGTCAAGGATTCAAACCTTGAAAATCAAAATTGTATAGCTTTGTCAAGACACTAGATTTAGGCACTAGTGCGACAGAAAAATACATTCATCCACTGCCCAAGCCAGGGTGACAAGCTGACCTTCAGGGACAGCCTGGTTAACCCATTCAGAACTGCGAACCTTGTAAGTGATTTCTTGCCCGGTGGCTTCCACCATCAGCGAGACACGAGTGACGTATCCTGTGAACTCGATCGCCGTAATTCGGGCAGTCAATTGGTTGGGAGCCGCTGGATCAGCCGGTGGGTAAGGCAACATATCCATTGAGTCACTGCGGACGCAGCAAGCCGCCATCATGCCTGGGTCCGCCGCTTGACCTCGACAGAAAAAGGTGCCAATTCCTTCTATCTCCAAACGAATGACTGCCCCTTGTTTGATCTAGGGCTACGCCCGTCACTTGACCCAAAAAGATGTTGTTGTCACCCACAAATCGCGCGACAAACCGAGAGGCGGGCGTCCTGAAAATATCAGCGGGTGCGCCAATCTGGTCAATTCGCCCGTTGTCCATCACGACAATTTGATCGGACAACGAAAATGCTTCGTCTTGCCCATGCGTCACCTGAATAAACGTCATGCCAAACTGCTTTTGTAATCGGCGCAGTTCGCCTCTGGTTTTTACCCGCAAATTTTCATCCAATGCGCTTAACGGCTCATCCAACAGCAACACTTGGGGGCGCGTCACTAGTGCTCTCGCCAAAGCCGCCCGTTGCTGCTGTCCACCGCTGAGCTTGGCAGGTTTGCGATCGGCAAACTTACTCAATCCCACAATTTCAATCATTTCATTGACGCGCTGGATGCGTTCTGTTTTGGGTACCTGCCGCATCTTTAACCCAAACTCTACATTTTCCCACACTGTCTTGTGAGGAAACAGGGCATAGCTTTGAAACATCATGGCAGAGTTGCGTTTGGCAGGTGGCAGATTGTTAACCTGGCGATCGCCAATTAGAATATCTCCACTCGTAACATCCTCATGCCCAGCAATCATCCGCAGCGTTGTGGTTTTGCCACAGCCACTCGGTCCTAAGAGGCAGGTATAAGATCCAGGCAAAATCTCCAGGTTGATATTTTCAACCGCCACAAACGAACCGTACTTTTTGGTGACCGATCGCAGCGTGACTCCAGCAGTTTGGGCAGCCAACTCCTGCTGGATGCTGCTTTCATCTGACTCTTGAGCCAATCTCATTACTGAGGTAGAGGTAGAAACAGGTGAGTTCATAGGAGAGCGTGGGTAAAATGAGAACGTCTCAACAAGGTCTAAAAACGTATGAGCGAGCGTAGGGGAGGAGTAGGGAACAGCTAAGGATCAGCCAAGCATCCAGGATCGTTTGGGAGACAGGGTGAGTTGCTAGAGTTATGGCTAATCAGGGTTATGGATTGGTATGAGCTATGGCTGGTATGGGCTATGGCTGGCACAGGCTATGACTAGTAACAGTACATAGGCATTGTCAGGAAGGATTGTGGCTTTGGATACATTATCGGCCGACTCAGGCAAAAACTCTTTAAGATAAAACTTGCTGAGATTTACATCTTTAGTCAAGGTATATCTGATCTAGCTGTAAAAAGGTATGAAGTAAGACCTGGGCACCCTGAGTACATTGGGCAGGTGAGGTGTATTCTTCGCCTGAATGACTTAGTCCATCCTGACTCGGAACAAAGATCATGCCCATGTCAGTCATTCGTCCTATCTCTAGAGAATCATGTCCGGCTCGGCTCGGCATGGAGATGCAACTCAACCCCAACTCCTGACAAACTTGGGTAATTGTGCTTTGCACCTGGAGATCTGCTAAAGTCGGCTCAACACATAGAAGTGGCATCAATTCAATTTGAGTATTCGTTGCTGTGCGATCGCCTCAACCTTACGCTGCAATTGCTCTAGCATTTCATTCAAACAAGCCTGCGACAGATCTCGCATATCCACTGTCAGTTCTACCTGCCCTGGCACAATATTGACTGCATTGGGAGCGACAGTCAAAAATCCGACTGTGGCCACAGGCTGGCTCGGTTGACTCAGGGCAATCTCCTGCACTGCCAGGACAATTTGTGCTGCTGCAATTAAAGCATCTTGCCGCATATCCATCGGTGTGGTTCCGGCGTGGTTGGCTTGCCCTTTAATGGAAATTGCCTTTCGCAACATCCCCACCACGCCTTGCACCACGCCAATTTCCTTGCCTGTATGCTCTAGAACAGCCCCCTGTTCTACATGCAGTTCCACAAAGGCTGCCATGTCCGAGCGCGTGCGTTGTGCTGTTGCCAGTTCATCCCAATTGCCCCCAATCATCTCTAGACAGTCCTGGATGGGGCGATCGCTTTTGGGTTGATAAAAGTTCGGGCGATCGCTTTGCTGTTCCGGCCATCGCCTGACACCCAATCATCGTATTCTCTTCGTCAGTAAATACAATTACCTCCAGCGGATGATTCAGTCGCAAGTTGTTTTCTTTGAGACTGCGGACTACTTCAATTCCAGCAAGCACTCCTAGTACCCCGTCATACTTGCCGCCCGAAGGAACTGTGTCAATGTGCGAGCCTGTCGCCAAAGCAGGCATATGAGGCCCTTTTCCGGCGTAAGTCCCAATTAAATTTCCGGCTGCATCAGTTCGGACTGTCATGCCAGCTTCCACCATCCACTGCTGCACTAAATAGCGAGCTTGCAAAATTTCTGGAGTAAAGGCCAACCGGCAAATATCACCGTTGGGCAAGCGACCCACCTTAGCCAGGCGATTGATATTGGCATTGAGGCGATCGCCATTCACCGTCAATTTAGAAAGAACTGCCATATTTAACTCTCAGTACAATAACAGTACAACTCAAGGTGCGCTTAAATTCTTGCGATCGCAGAGGCGTTAATCCTTGCCAATTTAGTTATCCATTTAGTATTGTCCTGATTTCCTGCTAAGGCAGTATCGCAAGTGGCAATCGTATTCATGGAGGACATGCGGAGACGATTTCGCACAAACGATCTCGAAGCCGAGTTGAACTCAATTCTTAGACCAACAAATAAGGGGATGGGAGCAATTTATGATGCATACTGTACATAAAATACTGTATACAATTTAATGTTGAAGATAACTGTATACCGACATACCGTTTTTCTAGATGACTAAGGCTCCGTTGTATAGCCCATCTATCACTCCGTCGTAATTACTGGTTAGTAATTACTGGTTCGTAATTACTAGCCTGCCCTCGCTAGTCCACCCGTGCGAGTTTCTGTGAGTTAATGGTACTCAAAACTTCATCCTACAAGGAGTGCAAAATTTAAATATGAAACGAGTATTCATCTGCGGCTCTGCTTTGCAGGGTCAACCCGATCACCAAAACCTGCAATCGGCGACTTTTGTTCGAGCCGCTAAATCTCAGCCTCTGTATCGTCTCCATGCGGCTGAAAATGGTTGGCATCCTGCTATTTATCAAGTTGAAGTAGATGGGATTGCCATTCCTGGAGAGTTATATGACTTGACTCCAGAGCAATACGATTATCTGGTTTCAACTGAGCCACCTCATATGTATCCAGCAGACTTGATTTTGGAAAGTGGTGAAATTGCTACAGCGATGCTCTACCCTCGTGAACTTGTGGAACACCACCAATGGGAAGATATTTCTCATTACGGCGGATGGGCGGCTTATAAACAAGCTGTGCTGTCAGTCAGCTAAAATCAGTCAGCTAAATCAGTCAGCTAAATTCTCTTTAGAAATGAGGCGATCGCTCTTTTAGATACAGCGATCGCCCCTCCCTTTGTAGAATAATAATCTCACCAGAAACCGCGAGGGACTACCAGGTCTGATTATTCTGGGTCGCCATCGATATGCTTCGGGATATTGAGAATAGGCAGGCGATCGCCCCGGAAGATTTCTTCGCTAGCTTGCCCCAACTCAATGATGGCTGTGGCTAAGGCCTTACTGCCAATTAGGAACATGAGTACAGGGGCAGTACTCATACTTAACAAGATTTGGGTCGGAAATTTGAACTTAAGCATCGCTCAGTAATATTGAGGAGAAGGATATAGACACAACATCAGACAGGAAACTAGTACTTCACGGCATAAGTCTATGCACCATCCTGATCCACCCTCATCCCCCAGCCCCTTCCCCCTTTTTGGGAGAAGGGGAGCCGGACTCAAAGTCCCTCCCTTT
>JAAUOQ010000186.1 GCA_012034795.1 Leptolyngbyaceae cyanobacterium CRU_2_3 | reverse complement strand
TTGATCGCTGCAATCAGGGTCTGAGATTTAGAGATATTAAACATGAACCGTTCTCCCTCAATTTTTTGTAATTAGTGTTCTCACCATCGAGACTAAAGTTACAAAACAGTTTTATTGGAATTAAATCTAACGTGTAATCCTTGGAAAGTTAATTTTAGGAAATTCATGAGACACATGAATATATTTTAGGCGTTAGATGGCTTAACTTGAATGAAACCGTTGAGATGCAATCTGAAGTAACTTTGGCTATGTCATCTAATGTATAGATGGATTAGTGGCAATTCAACCCGGTTTATGCTTAGTTTATACCTACTTTTGCTTTGAAAATTCAGTATTTGCTCGTATATAAGGCTGAAAATGTCAACGTATAGATGGCGTAATTCTGTGCCTAAAATGGCGTAGATCGTATAATGCTTATGGCTGACCCCATGCAGGTCTCAGCGTGTAAATGGCAGATAGAGCCAGCCAACAGTGCGCCTGAATGTACGAGTGTCGTGGGTAAGCCTCACCTTACCCTGTCCCACAAAATCTGTGGAGCGGCACGGTGATAGAATTTGGGTGGAATCTGGTCTTACTTAAGGCGGCGCATCGTACTTCACCCGGACAGTAGAGGCAACTGTATGACATGTATTTCAGCTTCTTCTACTCAACCCACACCCGCGCTGTTCGTTGTGGAGGATAGAGATATGGAAGACTGCTATCAATCTGGGGTTAACAGCTATATTGCTAAGCCAATCAGCGTCAAGCCGATCAGCATTGCTCAGGTTAAACGAGACATTCAGACGCTTGTAGGTTACTGCTTTGAAGTGACGACACTCTCCCATTGCTCGGAGGGTTAGCGATGCATCGAATCTCGCGCATCCTCTTAATGGTTGACGACTCTCCCGAAGATCGAGAACTTTACCGACGCTACTTGCTGCATCCTCACCTCCACTCGGACAGCGACTTGCAGGAGTATACCTACACCATCCTGGAAGCAGAGTTGGGGCAACAAGGGCTGGATCTCTGGCAGCAGCATCAACCCGACGTCGTGTTGCTAGATTATCGGTTACCCGACTTAGATGGATTAGAATTTCCTGAGCAGATTACACTCCACTGCCCAAGTACTTTGTCTACCCGTCATCGTGATAACGGGGCAAGGCAATGAGGCGATCGCCGTTCAAGCGATGAAAGCGGGTGCACAAGATTATTTGGTCAAAGAGCAAATTACCCCAGACAGGTTACACCTAGCGATCAATGGTGCCATTGAAACAGTCCAGTTGCGTACCCAACTGCAACAGCGGATTGAACGAGAGCAGGTGGTGGCGCAGATTACCCGACAAATTCATCAATCATTACATTTAGATGACATTCTCCAAACGACCGTAACCGCGGTCCGGCAATTTCTGCATACCGATCGCGTTTTGTTTTTTCGGCTAGAGCTAGATGGCACTGGCACGGTGGTGTCCGAATCGGTGGGGAAAGAGTGGCGATCGCTGCTCTCCTCCAAGATCTCTGATCCCTGCCTCGTTGAGCACTCCATCGCACCTAACCTCCTATCCGATCAACCCGAACCTGTGAGCGATGATTCTGCCTTTGCCGAAAATTATGTCAAACGCCATTGTCGGGGACGGGTCACGTCGATATCTGATATTCAGGATGGCAGGATTGCCCCCTGTCATGTTGAATGGTTAGCCCAGTTTCAAGTGAAAGCTAATCTGGTCGTACCGATTCTGCACGACAACCAGTTTTGGGGATTGTTGATTGCTCATCACTGTGCTGCTCCGCGATCGTGGCAGCCTTTAGAGATTGACTTGCTCAAAGAACTGGCGACTCAAGTGGGTATTGCCATTCGACAAGCAGAACTGTACCGTCAAGCACAATATGAGCTAGTGGAACGCCAACAGGTCGAAGTAGAACTTCGAGAAAGTGAAGAACATCTACAATTGGCACTGGCAGCCTCTCGAATGGGAACTTGGGACTGGAACATCCAAACAGGGAGGATTTCCTGGTCGGATAACCTGGAAGCTTTATTTGGGGTAGAACCAGGAGAGTTTGATGGCTCCTATGAGATGTTTATGGCTCGGCTGCACCCAGATGATCGCGCTCGCGTGTTAACAGCAGTCGATCAGGCGATCACCACTGGCGAAGACTATAATCTGGAATTTCGAGTGGTATATCCCAACGGCACCGTTCGGTGGGCACTGAGCCAGGGCAAGGTGTTTTATGACCAGAACAGTCAGCCAATGCGGATGACGGGGATTGATCTCGATATTACCGATCGCAAACACACTGAAGAAGTCTTGCACCAATCAGAGGAGCGCTATCGCACTCTATTTGAGTCGATGAATGAAGGTTTTTGTGTCATTGAAATGCTGTTTGACGAACACAATACCCCTCTCGATTACCGCTTTTTGGAAATCAATCCAGTTTTTGAGCTACAAACAGGACTGCAACAAGCAGAAGGAAAAACGGCGCGTCAGATCCTTCCAGATTTAGAACCTCATTGGTTTGAGATTTACGGTAACGTCGCCCTAACTGGGGAACCCGTCCGCTTTGAAAATGGCTCAGAAGCGATGAATCGATGGTTTGAGGTTTCTGCCTTTCGCTTGGGGCAGCCAGAGAGCCGAAAAGTCGCTATTCTGTTCAAAGATATTAGTGAGCGTAAGCAGTTTGAGCTAGAACGCGATCGCCTGTTGGTGCAAGAACAATCCGCTAGAGCCGAAGCCGAACGGGCTAACCGCATCAAAGATGAGTTTCTGGCCGTGCTTTCCCACGAGTTGCGATCGCCGCTCAACCCCATTTTAGGCTGGGCAAAACTGCTACAAACCCACAAATTTGATTCCACCAAAACGGCTGAAGCTTTAGCCACGATCGAACGTAATGCCGAACTGCAAACCCAACTGATTGATGATCTGCTGGATATGTCCAAGGTGCTGCGTGGCAAACTCAGCATTGATGCTGCTCCGGTCAATCTAGTGTTTGTGATTGAATCGGCGATCGACACTGTCAAAACCGCAGCCCTTTCTAAAGACATTTTGCTGCATTCAATCTTGCTGCCGATTGGGGAAGTTTCTGGAGATGCCACCCGTCTGCAACAGATCGTCTGGAACCTACTATCCAATGCCATCAAGTTTACTCCCAAAGGTGGACGGGTAGACCTGCGGCTAGAACAAGTCGATGATCAGGCTCACCTGATTGTGAGTGACACTGGCAAAGGCATTAATCCTGATTTTCTTCCCCATATCTTTGAATCCTTCCAACAGGAAGATTTTTCCATCACCCGCAAATATGGTGGATTGGGATTGGGATTGGCGATTGTTTGGCAATTGGTTGAAGCGCATGAAGGTACCATCACCGCTGACAGTCCGGGTGAGGGGTTGGGAGCCACCTTTACGGTGCGGTTGCCCTTGCTAAGTGGGGCAGCCGCAATCCAGCAGGCAGAGGACTTGTTACCCCAAGCCCTCGATCTAACGGGGGTGCGTGTGCTGGCCGTTGATGATGACTTTGATGCGCGTGAGCTACTTACTGTCGTGCTGAGCCAATCGGGAGCCGAAGTCCTCAGCGTTGCGACAGCGGCGGAAGTGCTGGCAAACCTAGCATCCTTCCAACCCGATGTGTTAGTGAGTGATATTGGAATGCCTGAAATTGATGGCTATACGCTGATCCAGCAAATTCGGACTTTACCGCCTGACCAAGGAGGAACGGTTCCGGCGATCGCCTTGACGGCCTACGCCCGCGAAGAGGATTATCAGAAAGCCATTGCCAGCGGCTATCAACGGCATATGACCAAGCCCCTCAATCTAGAACAGTTAGTTCACGCTATAGATACACTTATACGTAGCAAAGTTACAAAAAGGACTGAGGTTTCCCTCAGTCTTTACTCATACCGATTTGAACAGTATTTTAGGCACATCAAGGTTTAGGGGGGGCTTGGCAGTGCCAAGCCCTGACAAGAATCTGCTGTGTTTCCAATTTAAATCGGTATCACTTACTCACAGATTCCCTGATAGGTTGGGTCAGTTACCAGGTTTTATCGCTTCGCGAGTTTCTTCGACACCTTGCGGAGGCGAATCGATTTGGGCGTCACTTCCAGCAGTTCATCGGAACTGATATATTCCAACGCCCGCTCTAGATTCATGTCGATCGGGGTTTGAAGCTGCACCAATTCTTCACCTCCAGAAGCACGATGGTTCGTAAGTTGCTTGGTTTTACAAACATTTAGCTCCAAGTCTTGCTGGCGATTGTGTTCGCCCACAATCATGCCCTTGTACACCTTCGTTCCAGGGGTAATGAAGAAAGCACCCCGGTCTTCCGCATTTTCATGGCGTAGAAGGTGGCAGTTCCTTCCTCAAAGGAGATCAGCACGCCATTGCGGCGAGTGTCAACTTCACCAATGATGGCGCGGTAGTCTAGGAAGCTATGGTTCATGATGCCATCACCACGAGTCAAGCGCATAAACTCGCCTCGGAAGCCGATTAAGCCCCGTGCCGGAATGACAAACTCTAGCTGGGTGCGACCATTGCCACCCACCTGCATATCCTGCATTTCACCCTTGCGCTGTCCGAGGCGCTCAATACAGCCACCTACTGCTTCTTCGGGCACATCCAGCACCAGTTGCTCAAACGGTTCACAGGGACGCCCACCGACTTCACGATAGATCACCTGTGGCTGAGAAACCTGGAATTCGTAGCCTTCGCGGCGCATGGTTTCAATCAAGATACCTAAGTGCAGTTCGCCCCGACCGGATACAAAGAACTTGTCGGGTGAATCAGTTTCTTCAACCCGCAGCGCTACGTTGGTTTCTAGCTCCCGCATCAGGCGATCGCGCACCTGCCGAGAAGTCACAAAAGTGCCTTCCTGCCCACAGAAGGGCGAGTCATTGACTGAGAAGGTCATCTGTAAGGTGGGTTCATCCACCTTAATCAAAGGCAATGCTTGGGGATTGGTGGGGTCAGTGATAGTTTCGCCAATATTGGCATCGGCAAAGCCTGTAACTGCAACGATGTTACCCGCTGAAGAAGTAGGCATTTCTACCCGCTTCAAGCCATCAAAGCCCAACAGCTTGGTGATTTTTGCTTTAACGATCGAGCCATCTTCTTTAATCAACGCGGCTTGCTGACCCATTTGGATGACGCCATTGTGGATCTTCCCGATCACAATCCGACCCAGATAATCGGAGTAATCTAGTGTTGTTACCTGAAGCTGAAGTGGCTTGGTTGAATCGCCCACGGGAGGTGGAACATGCTTGAGGATGGCCTCAAACATTGGCTTCATGTCGGTTGCTTCTTCTTCTAGTGTGTTCTTGGCATAGCCCGACAGCCCCGAAGCAAAGAGATAGAAAAAGTCACATTGAGCATCATCTGCGCCCAATTCCAGGAAAAGATCTAAGACTTTATCGATCGCCCCGTGGGGATCAGCCTGGGGTCGATCAATCTTGTTGACGACCACGATCGGACGTAAGCCTTTTTCTAATGCCTTCTTCAGCACAAAGCGGGTTTGGGGCATCGGGCCTTCGTTAGCATCGACAATTAGGATGCAGCCGTCTACCATCCCCAGCACTCGCTCTACTTCGCCGCCGAAGTCTGCGTGTCCGGGCGTATCAACAATATTGATTAGTGTTTCACCATAGCGAACGGCAGTATTCTTTGACAGAATCGTAATACCGCGCTCCCGCTCTAGGGTGTTGGAGTCCATGACACAATCCGGAACTTCTTCGCCCTCACGGAATGTGCCGGACTGTCGCAGCAGAGCATCAACGAGCGTAGTTTTGCCGTGGTCAACGTGGGCAATGATGGCAACATTGCGGATGGGCAGAGTCATAAAAAAGTTCCGGTAGAGAAATTAGGTGGGGTAAGGCTTACTAGAGGTGAACTACTTCTTCACTGCTTAAGATTTCGCTTCTTAAGAGAGTTTTCCTTGTAATCAGCAAGAATTACGTGTAAAGAAGCCGTTAACGATCTTAGCTTAACTGTTCGTAAAATAACTGGCTTGTTTTATGACTATGGGTAGACAGAAATTTTGCTTTGCAACTCTGGCAATGGGTCAAGAGTATTCTGCCCTTGCTGCTTTGCTAGAAATAAAGACATTGCCCAGTTTTCCTGGAAAGTTGTTTCGTTATTTTGACTAAAGCAGGCTGTCGCATTACATCCGAGCGCTATAGATGAGGAGAAGCTGATTCCAGCGCTACAATAGCTGTGTCTTTAGGACATCTTAATTTTATTGTGGTAACCATTCTAAATTTGTGAGTGCTTCTTCTAAAACTGGACTGGAATTGAATTCGCTGTTTCCATTTGAGCTAGATGATTTCCAAAGACAGGCGATCGCCGCACTGGATGCCAATCAATCCGTTGTAGTGTGTGCCCCTACCGGTTCAGGAAAAACCTTGATTGGCGAGTATGCCATTCATCGGGCGCTAGCCAGGGGTAAGCGAGTCCTCTACACCACGCCATTAAAAGCACTCTCAAATCAGAAACTGCGAGATTTTCGAGAGCGTTTTGGTGCTGATCAGGTCGGTTTATTAACGGGAGATATTTCGGTTCATCGAGACGCGCCAATTCTGGTGATGACCACCGAAATTTTTCGTAACATGCTGTATGGCACTCCGATTGGGCAGATCGGCATTTCCATGACCGGCGTAGAAGCAGTTGTGCTGGATGAGTGTCACTATATGAACGATCGCCAGCGCGGTACGGTGTGGGAAGAGTCGATTATTTATGCCCCGCCCAACATTCAGTTAGTGGCGCTGTCTGCCACCATTGCCAACAGCGACCAACTGACTGACTGGATCAATCAGGTGCATGGTTCCGCCCAACTGATTTACTCTGATTTTCGCCCCGTTCCCCTAGAAATTTCATTCTGCAATCCCAAAGGACTGTTCCCGCTGCTCAATGGCAACGGCAAAAGCATCAACCCTCGCCTCAAGCCCAAAGGCGGCAAACAGCGAGGACGGCAAGAAGCACCCAGTATTGGATTTGTGGTGAGTCAGCTTCAGCAGCGAGATATGCTGCCTGCCATTTATTTCATCTTTAGTCGTCGGGGCTGCGACAAAGCGGTGTCCGATATGAGTAGCTTCTCGTTGGTGAGTGCCAAAGAATCGGCAATGCTGAAGCAGCAAATTGACGCATTCCTAGAGCGCAATCCGGAAGCTGCCCGCAGCGGCTCTGTAGAAGCCCTCTATCGGGGTGTTGCTGCACACCATGCAGGCGTCTTACCGGCCTGGAAAGGCTTAATTGAAGAGCTATTTCAGCAAGGCTTGATCAAAGTGGTGTTTGCTACCGAAACGCTGGCAGCGGGCATCAATATGCCGGCTCGAACTACAGTGATTTCCAGCCTATCCAAGCGTACCGATCGCGGACATCGGCTGTTGAACGCCTCAGAATTTCTGCAAATGGCGGGACGAGCCGGGCGGCGCGGCATGGACAAAATTGGCTATGTGGTAACGGTGCAAACGCCTTTTGAAGGGGCTTCTGAGGCCTCCTATTTAGCGACTTCTAAAGCCGATCCGTTGGTCAGCCAGTTCACCCCTAGCTATGGCATGGTGTTGAATCTACTCCAAACCCATACGCTAGCAGAAGCCAAAGATTTAATTGAGCGCAGCTTTGGGCATTACCTCTCAACCTTGTACTTACGACCGCAACAGCAGGCGATCGCCGACCTCCACGCCGAACTGCGCCGCCAGCAAGCGCAACTAGAGGCGATCGATCCGGCGATGCTGTCTAGCTACGAAAAGCTGAGCGAACGCTTGAAGGAAGAGCGTCGCTTGCTAAAAGTCTTGAATCAGCAGGCGATGGAGATCAGCACAGAAAATCTGTCCATTGCTCTGGCTTATGCGATCGGAGGTACCATTCTCAGCTTGAAGGGGAAGCATGTACCTGTAGCTGCGCCGATGCCTGCCACTCTCGTGATGAAAGTAGCAGGAGACGGGCAATCTCCTTACCTGGTTTGTTTGGCACAAGATAACCGCTGGTATGTGGTGACTGTCTCTGATGTTGTAGGACTCCATGCGGAATTTCCTCGCTTAGCACAGGTCGATCAGCTCGTTCCGCCCGCAGAATTGGCTCCCAAACCTGGAGCAGTGCGGAAAGGAGATGAGGTAACGGGGGCGATCGTTCGTCAAATTCCTCCAATAGCCCTAGAAGCTAATTTTCCTCCAGAAGTCCGAGATCAGCAGGGGCGAGTGACAGCCGTTGAAACCCAACTGCAAAATCATCCCTTGCGGCAGCTAGGAGATCCAGGCTACCTACTCAAAACGCCATAGCCGCATTACCAAAATTCAGGAAGACAT
>JAAUOQ010000185.1 GCA_012034795.1 Leptolyngbyaceae cyanobacterium CRU_2_3 | reverse complement strand
CAAAACAAAAGCCATGTAAACCGCACCCATAAGCAAGCACCCCTAAACAAGCACTCGAACCCGAACACGCTGGTCTTGCTGCATTAACACTTTGGGCAGGAGGGACAAGCGGGTATGTAGTGAGTACAAGCGCGTGCAAGCGAGTACGAGTGCTAGATTGCCAGCCCCAGCTTTAGCCCTAATAAAGCGTGAAGAAACAGCAGACACAAGGCTGTACTACCCAAATAAGCATGAGTGGTACGCAGCGCAGGCTTATTCTTCCCAAAACCTGTGGCAGCGATCGCAGCATTGCCGCCTAACAGAATCAGCACCACAGCACCCGTCCAAAAATGTGGGCTTTCTAGAATGGGTTTTTGCTGCATCACCAATGACAGCACACCGCCTGTGGAGCCAAGCACAATAAACAAAAACATTAAAGGGGCAATCATCCGGTGACTGGCACGACTTTCGGCAGCGGACTTTGGTTCCATCCCGTGGCGGGCGCGCCAACCCGTGAGTCCGACAACACTGCCCATCACTAAAACAACGATCGCCATCATCAAAGGATGTCCCCAATGCACGATCGGTTCTGGGATATTAAAACTGCGAAACCAGGCAGCGATCGGCTCTAATAGATTTGTCAAGCTGGATGTCAAATTAGACGGCAGAGTAGATGGCATGAGTTCTCCTGGGATGTGGATTTCTCTTAAGAATTGTTAAGAATATTCTATGCGAATGTTCCTGACGACTTACCGCTAAAATAATGAAGCCTTAGCGTTCCTTTACCCTGTTGTGCTATGTCTGCTGGTCAAAAGCTCTACGAAGGAAAAGCCAAAATTCTATACACGACTGATGACCCCCAGGTGCTACTGGCTCATTTCAAAGATGATGCCACAGCATTTAACGCCCAGAAACGGGGTAGCATCGCTGGCAAGGGAGAAATGAACTGTGCCATTTCCACGCATTTATTTCAACTTCTAGAGGCAGAAGGCATTTCTACGCATTGGATCAACTCGCCAAGTGCCAATGAAATGCAGGTGCGTACCGTAAAAATCTTGCCGCTGGAGGTAGTCGTCAGGAACATTGTGGCAGGGAGTCTCAGTCAACAGACTGGAATACCCCTAGGAACTGTTTTAACGCAGCCTCTCGTGGAGTTCTATTACAAGAATGATGCTTTAGGAGATCCTTTGCTGACGAGCGATCGTCTATTTCTCTTAAAATTGGCTACCCCGGCTCAAGTCGAGCAACTCCGGGACGCTGCCTTGAAAATTAACCAGATTCTTTCTGGCTTTTTCGAGAAGTGCGGAATTACCCTGGTAGACTTCAAGCTGGAGTTTGGGGTGGATGCTCAAAACCATCTGCTATTGGCAGATGAAATTAGCCCAGATACCTGTCGGCTCTGGAATCAGACCGATTCTGACCCTAACCAACGGGTGATGGATAAAGATCGATTCCGGCATGATCTTGGAAACGTAGAGGCAGCCTATCGACAAGTGCTAGAAAGAGTTCTGGCACAGTCGATTCAGAAATAAGTGCAGCCAATGCTGTAAAATTGCTCCGTTCACCTGGGATCATTCTAGGATCTTTGACCCAATATCTACCTGGGATTTCCTTGATGTTGTTTCCTGGTCTGCTTTGGCAGATCGTGTGGTGTGTGTGTGGACGTGCCAAACAATCTAAACAGTATGCGTTTTTCCCCCGTTTTATTCGCAGTTCTGACTGCATCTGCAACCCTTGGTTTGACCTGTCCTGCTAGGGCAAATCCGCCTGGTTCATTGGAACAGGGGGGCGATGCGGTCAGTAATTTGGAGATTGCAGCCGGTTCTAGCACGGAGGTTTTGCTTCAGGAAGACCCTGTGAGGATACCTGCCTCAATTGACTCGCTGAGGGCAACAACCGTTGTTCCAACAGTGAGTGCGCCTGACGCTGCTGTAGAATTTTTCGCACAGCCAGCGGTTGCCCCCTACTCTGGTGAGGCATCTGCTGGTGTTGTTCCAACCATAGATCTGACAACCCCAGATCTGACAACGCTGTCCCAGGTGGGGATGGCTTTGGGTGCAGTGCCGATCGCTCAAGCTACTCCTACCAATCCAACCGCTCCCAGCCCAACTGCTCCTAGCCCAGCCACTCCGGATAGTGCAGTCCCCACTCTGCCCACAACGCCAGAAGCAACACCGACCCCCCCTGCAACACCCGAAGCAACACCCGCGATACCTGAAACCACGCCTCCTGAGTCCTCTAGCCAACCAGAGCCACGGGTGCTAGTTGCAGAAGTTAGAGTTTCAGGTGCAGAGGGGGATTTGCTGAATCGGGTCTATCAAGCGATTCGCACCCAGCCAGGGCAAACTACTACGCGATCGCAGCTTCAAGAAGATATCAACGCAATTTTTGCGACAGGCTTTTTGCTAATGTGCGGGCTGTGCCAGAAGACACCTCATTAGGGGTGCGCGTCACCTTTGAGGTGCAACCCAATCCCGAACTACGGGCTGTCCGTTTACAAGGGAGTGCCGTACCCACGGTGATTTACCAAGATCAAGAAGTGACGCTACAGCAGGCAGTAGACAGCATTTTTGCTGATCAGTACGGACAAATTCTCAACCTCAATGACTTCCAAGCTGGCATAGCGCAGCTCAATAAGCTTTACCAAGACAATGGCTATGTGTTGGCGCAGGTTGTTGGTGCTCCCCAGGTCGGGGATGATGGCACTGCCACAATTGAGGTGGCAGAGGGCGTGATTGAAGACATCCAAATCCGCTTTCTCGACCGCGATGGCAATGCCACAGACGATGAAGGCAATCCGATCAATGGCAAGACTCGCGATTTTATTATTACCCGCGAGTTTGAATCTCAGCCAGGACAGGTGTTTAACCAACGCCGCATCCAGGCTGATCTGCAACGGGCATTCGGTTTGGGCATTTTTGAAGACTTGCAGGTTGCGCTCAACCCAGGTCAAGATCCTCGTCAAGTGGATGTGACGGTCAATGTGACGGAGCGCCGCACGGGGACGTTTGGAGCCAGTGCCGGGGTTAGTTCAGCAGATGGTCTATTTGGAGCCGTCAGCGTTCAAGAACAAAATTTGGGTGGCAATAACCAAACCCTGAGTGCGGAAGCCCAGATCGGTCTGACGAGTTTACAGTTTGATACTAGCTTTACTGACCCCTGGATTGCTGGGGATCCAAACCGGACTTCGTACACAGTTAATGCTTTTGGTCGTCAGTCGATTTCGCTGGTGTTTGACGGCGGCCCTAACGAAGTTAAACTACCGGATGGTGATGACAACAATGATGATGGCGATCGCCCACGGGTCTATCGGTTGGGCGGTGGCGTCACGTTCAGTCGTCCTTTAAATGATGGCTGGCGTGCTTCTTTGGGAGTGCAGTATCAAAACGTCTCAATCCGTGATGCCAGTGGTGATATTAGCCCCGTAGATGACTTAGGCAACCTATTGAGCTTCAACTCATCAGGAACTGATAACATTCTCTCGGTTCAAGCATCTGCGGTGCGCGATCGCCGCAACAGCCCTCTGCAAACGACTAGCGGTTCTTTACTCCGGATCAGCGACGAACAAACGATCCCCATTGACGGGATTACCTTTAATCGTCTTCGAGGCAGCTATAGCTTTTTCATTCCAGTACGGTTCACACAAATTTCTCCAGACTGTCGTAAGGCAGATCGAACAGCGACAGATTGTCCTGAAACACTGGCCTTTAACGTCCAGGGAGGCACAATTTTCGGAGATTTGCCGCCTTATGAAGCCTTCTCTATCGGCGGTGCAGATTCTGTGCGGGGCTACCAATCGGGTGAATTGGGAAGCGGACGGAGCTTTTTGACCGCAACGGCAGAATATCGCTTTCCAATTTTCTCGGTGCTAGGCGGGGCATTGTTCTTTGATGCCGGTTCTGACTTGGGAACTGCGAGCGATGTGCCAGGAAATCCAGCAGGAGCACGAGACAAGCCAGGTAGCGGTTTTGGCTATGGCGTGGGTCTCCGGATTCGATCGCCTATTGGCCAAATCCGTGTGGATTACGCTATTAATGACCAAGGCGATAATGAATTTCACTTTGGGATTGGAGAACGGTTTTAGGATAAAGATACCGTTTGTGGACGTAGCCTTGTGGGTGTAGCCAGTCGCCTGAAACCTCCAGTGAATGGTGAGTCTGGACGGGTGAGTGTGGATGCGTGAGTGTGGAACGTGAGGAGAGTAGAGGATGAGCCAAGTCGCAGAATTGCTATGGCAGGAGTCGGCATTAGGACAATCTCAGCAGCATACGATAGCGAGCGCTCTTGAGCAATCAGGCATTGGGCTACATTCGGGGCTGTTGACCCAGGTGCGAATTTTGCCTGCCGAGGTGGGGCAAGGGCGCTATTTTGTTCGGACTGATCTATTGGGCGCACCCATCATTCCCGCTCAGATCGGGGCAGTGCGGCAAACGTTACTCTCGACTGAACTCGTGCAGGCTGAAGCCAGTGTTCGTACAGTAGAACATTTGCTGGCAGCGCTAGCTGGCATGGGCATAGACAATGCCCGGATCGAGATTGACGGGACAGAAGTGCCGCTACTGGACGGTTCAGCCCAAGTTTGGGTAGAGGCGATCGCCCAAACGGGTATTTTGCCCCAAGCAGCCACTCGGCCGCAATATATTCTGACTGAGCCGATTTGGGTTCAGCAAGATGATGCATTTGTAGCAGCTTTACCCGCTCCAGAACTGCGGTTTACCTACGGCATTGATTTTGACTTGCCGGCCATTGGCAATCAGTGGCATAGTTGGTGTCCCGCTCAAGAGAGTTTTGTAGGGGCGATCGCTGCCGCCCGCACTTTTGGACTCGCTCACCAAATCGAACAATTGCGACAAAACGGATTGATCAAAGGCGGTAATTTAGAAAACGCTTTAGTTTGTGGCAAAGATGGATGGATTAATCCGCCATTGAGATTTTCAAATGAACCAGTGCGTCATAAACTTTTAGACTTAGTAGGAGACTTGAGTTTGTTGGGGGCATTGCCGCAGATGCATGTGATGGCTTATAAAGCTAGCCATGCCCTGCACGCCCAGATGACTCAACGTCTAGCTCAGGTTCTCCTTTCTTAAAGGCGAAGAATTTCTCCTGTTCCTCAAGTCCTACTAAAAGTTGACTCATGGCCATACTGACTGACGATCCCACCGCGACCCAGACCCACACAGAAGCTGAGTCCTTGGAGGTAAGCGACTGCCCCTCTGATAGCCCGGTTCTATCGATTGAAGATATTCATCGCCTCCTGCCCCATCGCTATCCATTTTCGCTGGTAGACCGGATTATGCGTTATGTGCCAGGCAAACTTGCGGTTGGACTCAAGAACGTCACGTTCAATGAACCCCACTTTCAAGGGCATTTTCCTGGACGTCCGATTATGCCAGGAGTGTTGATTGTGGAAGCGATGGCACAGGTAGGCGGCGTGATTGTCACGCAAATGCCTGACTTGCCGGAAGGTTTATTCATGTTTGCAGGTATCGATAAAGTGCGGTTCCGCCGCCCGGTTGTGCCTGGAGATCAACTGGTGATGACTGTAGAACTTCTCTCAGTCAAGGCTCGCCGGTTTGGCAAAATGCAGGGTCGTGCTGAGGTTGATGGTCAACTGGTTGCTGAAGGTTTGTTAACATTTTCACTCGTAAATGTGTAATGACCTGTTGGTAGGCAACGAACAACTGTTCCTGGCTACTTTTACTTTAATTTCCCTAGTCCCTACCCCATCTGATTCCCCTTGACTACTCTATTTCACCCTACTGCCGTTGTTCATCCGCGTGCTGAGTTACATCCCACCGTACAGGTGGGAGCTTACGCGGTGATCGGGGAGCGTGTCAAGGTGGGGGCAGGCAGTGTGATTGGCTCCCATGTGGTGCTAGATGGAGATACAGTCATTGGCGATCGCAATCAGATTTTTGCTGGGGTGGTAATTGGCTCAGAGCCGCAAGACCTTAAGTATGATGGCTCCGTTAATCAAGTCCGGATTGGCGATGACAATGTCTTTCGAGAGTATGTCACGATTAACCAGGCTACCCATGCCGGGGAAGCGACTATCATTGGTAATGGCAATTTGCTGATGGCCTATGTTCACGTAGGACACAACTGTGTCATCGAAGATCGAGTGATTATCTCCAATGGAGTCGCGTTTGCTGGGCATGTACGGGTGGAATCGCGAGCTACCATTAGTGGCATCTTAGGAGTCCACCAATTTGTTCACATTGGGTGTCTGGCGATGGTGGGAGGCATGAGTCGTATCAATCGAGATGTGCCGCCCTATATGCTAGTAGAAGGAAACCCAGCAAGAGTGCGATCGCTCAACCGAATCGGGCTTCAACGGGCTGGGCTTGCCGATGAAAATGACGGCAAAACCCTACAGGCACTTAAAAAGGCTTTCCGCTTGCTCTATCGCAGTGGATTGTCTCTTAGTCAAGCCCTAGAACAAACAGAACTGCTTTCTGATAGCGAAGCTTTACAACACCTTCAGCAATTTATCTACCATAGTCACTATGCAACGGGACGACGGGGCTGTATTCCAGGAAAGCGTGGGTCTAGGGGTGAAGAATAAGCTAAGAGACATCGGAGAGCGACCTGAAAACAACAGCTTGGCTCAAGACCTAGCTCAATCTCCTCTCCAGCTTAGCCCTTCTCCTGAAGTGCCAGCCAGTCCTAACCATACTGAACCCCTTGAGGTCCATCCCAGTCCAACATCATTTCGCCTGTTTCTCAGCACTGGCGAAGTGTCGGGTGACTTGCAAGGGGCCTTACTCATAGAAGCCTTGCTGCGGCAGGCTGAACAGTCCGGTATCACACTGGAGATTTTGGCGTTAGGGGGCGATCGCATGGCTCAAGCGGGTGCTCATCTGCTCGCCAACACCAGTGCTATTGGCTCAATCGGTATTTTAGAATCGTTACCCTACGTTTGGTCAACCTTTCAAATTCAACGGCGGGTCAAACGGTATTTGCGGCAGCAGCAACCCGATCTGGTGGTCATGATTGACTACTTTGGCCCTAACTTGGCACTCGGTAGTTTCGTTCGGCAATCTCTACCCCATGTGCCAACGGTTTACTACATTGCGCCGCAGGAGTGGGTCTGGTCTGTCAGCCAACGGAATACCCAGCGAATTTTACAGATCAGCGATCGCCTGCTGGCAATCTTTCAGAGAGAGGCCGCTTACTACCAAGAACGGGGAGGACATGTCACCTGGGTAGGGCATCCCTTGGTCGATCGGATGCAGACGGCTCCCAACCGGGAGCAAGCCAGACAAAAGCTGGGGATCACATCTGAGCAGGTAGCGATCGCCTTGCTTCCGGCTTCTCGACGGCAAGAGCTGAAATATATCCTACCGGCCATGTTTGAAGCAGCGCAGCAGATCCAAGACCAAATCCCACAAGTGCATTTTTGGATTCCGCTGTCGCTAGAGATTTATCGGCAAGCGATTGAACAAGCAGTGCAAAAGTACCAATTACAAGCAACTGTCGTGAGCGGACAATCTCAGACTGTCATGGCTGCTGCTGATCTGGCGATCGCCAAATCGGGGACAGCTAATCTAGAAATTGCTTTACTGGATGTACCCCAGGTTGTAATGTATCGAGTCAATGCTATGACGGCCTGGATTGCTCACCATATTCTCAAGTTCTCAACGCCTTTTGTCTCACCGCCCAACCTGGTCTTAATGGAAGAGGTGGTGCCCGAACTTTTGCAAATGATGCGACTCCAGAACGAATTGCTCAAGAAGCCCTAAAAATTCTCCTCGACACATCTCGACGGCAAAATATGCTAGAAAAGTACTGCCAGATGCGAGAAAAGCTGGGCAATGCAGGTGTATCTGATCGAGCAGCTCAGGAAATTTTGCACTACTTGAAGGATCTTAAAACAAGACTATAAGCAAATATGATAAGAAGCCGCACTTTTAACCTCATATTGCTCATTTTTACTCCTGCTACGATCAACCCAAGGGTAGATCCCCTCCCCTAATTTTCCCTGGAAACTGAGAATCGTGAAGGGTCAATTAAATTAACTTGCAATTCTTAACGCTCTGAATTAGTGTCAATTATGTTTGCGAATCCTGGTATCAGATTCTAATCCTGGTATTAGTTTTTATAAGCTGGATTTTAGTTCTAGCCCAGAGCGAGACATCCTCACACACAAATCTGTACATAAGCCATTTAGTTTGTTTGAAGGTATCATTATGGAGCCAGAAGTTCAGCAGTATATTGATGCCCCTGAGTATAAGGCGGAGAAGCTAACTGTGGAAATTGAAGCAAAAGACCCAGAAGACAAAATAGCTGGA